>NZ_JBHUQX010000741.1:0-2187 GCF_042674225.1 Streptomyces sp. NPDC056948 | reverse complement strand
CATCGGGATCGCTGGATGCGGAGGTCGCTAGATGCGGACCTCGACCGTGCCGGCCAGCCGGTCGTGCAGACCGCGGCCGTCGCGGTCCCAGATCAGGGCGGGGATCGCGAGGAAGAGCAGGACCGTGCGCAGGAGCGTGCGCCAGGGGCTGACGCGGCCGGTGTCCAGGGCGAGCACCCGCAGGCCGAGGAGGCGCTTGCCCGGGGTGAAGCCGACCGTGCCGACCGTGAGCACCATGAGGGCGAACAGGATGAGCGGTGCCCAGATCTGTGCCGCTTCGTTGTAGCTCTGCGTGATAAGACCGTATGCGATCAGGAGACTCAGACCCCAGTCCACGGCGAGGGCGCCGATCCGACGGCCCGGGCGGGCGATCGAGCCGGGTCCCTCCTCGGGCAGACCGAGCTGCTCACCCCGGTATCCGAAGTCGACACCGGCCTCTTCCGCGGCCGCGCGGGGCCCGGAAAGCCACGATCCGAGTGCTTGCCTGTTGTCCACCCGTCCACGGTACTGCGCCCGTAAATGACCAGGGCACGGCGGGGTGTGGTCGGGCTACGGTGGAGGGTGAGCCGGTTAACTTGTGCGAAACAAATGAGTCACGCCAGAGAAATCACCCGTCCCTAGGGTCTACGTCAGCGTGTGCCACCCGCACTGGCAGCACGAACGAACTACCACCCCGGCGGGACGGTCGGGAGTAGGAGGAGCTGGATGTTCCAGAACGCCGACGAGGCCAAGAAGTTCATCGCGGACGAGGACGTCAAGTTCGTCGACGTCCGCTTCTGCGACCTGCCGGGCGTGATGCAGCACTTCACGATCCCCGCATCGGCCTTCGACCCGGCCGAGGAGCTCGCCTTCGACGGCTCCTCCATCCGCGGCTTCCAGGCCATTCACGAGTCCGACATGGCGCTCCGTGCCGACCTGTCCACCGCGCGCGTCGACCCGTTCCGCCGCGACAAGACGGTCAACATCAACTTCTTCATCCACGACCCGATCACGGGTGAGCAGTACTCCCGTGACCCGCGCAACGTGGCGAAGAAGGCCGAGGCCTACCTCGCCTCCACCGGGATCGCCGACACGGCGTACTTCGGTCCGGAGGCCGAGTTCTACGTCTTCGACAGCGTCCGCTTCGCGACCAGCGCGAACGAGTCCTTCTACCACATCGACTCCGAGGCCGGCGCCTGGAACACCGGCGCCCTCGAGAACAACCGTGGTTACAAGGTCCGCTACAAGGGCGGCTACTTCCCGGTCCCGCCGGTCGACCACTTCGCCGACCTGCGTGCCCAGATCTCCCTGGAGCTGGACCGCGCCGGCCTGCAGGTCGAGCGCCAGCACCACGAGGTGGGCACCGCCGGCCAGGCCGAGATCAACTACAAGTTCAACACGCTGCTCGCCGCGGCCGACGACCTGCAGCTCTTCAAGTACATCGTGAAGAACGTGGCGTGGCAGAACGGCAAGACGGCGACCTTCATGCCGAAGCCGATCTTCGGTGACAACGGCTCGGGCATGCACGTCCACCAGTCGCTGTGGACCGGCGGCCAGCCGCTCTTCTACGACGAGGCCGGTTACGCGGGCCTGTCGGACACCGCCCGCTACTACATCGGCGGCATCCTCAAGCACGCCCCGTCGCTGCTGGCCTTCACCAACCCGACGGTGAACTCGTACCACCGCCTGGTGCCGGGCTTCGAGGCGCCGGTCAACCTGGTCTACTCGCAGCGCAACCGCTCCGCGGCCATGCGTATCCCGATCACGGGTTCGAACCCGAAGGCCAAGCGCGTCGAGTTCCGTGCGCCCGACTCCTCCGGCAACCCGTACCTGGCCTTCTCGGCGCTGCTGCTCGCGGGCCTGGACGGCATCAAGAACAAGATCGAGCCGGCCGAGCCGATCGACAAGGACCTCTACGAGCTCGCCCCCGAGGAGCACGCGGGCGTCCCGCAGGTCCCGACCTCGCTCCCGGCCGTCCTCGACCGCCTGGAGGCCGACCACGAGTTCCTGCTCGCGGGCGACGTCTTCACGCCGGACCTGATCGAGACGTGGATCGACTACAAGCGCGCGAACGAGATCGCGCCGCTGCAGCTGCGTCCGCACCCGCACGAGTTCGAGCTGTACTTCGACGTGTGCGCTGGACCCGGTACGCGCAGTCGCTGACGGAGCGTCCGGTGAAGGGCATGCTGACCGGCCCGGTGACGATGC
>NZ_JBHUQX010000740.1:0-2188 GCF_042674225.1 Streptomyces sp. NPDC056948 | reverse complement strand
TCCCCGGCCACTTCCAAGCCGAGGACGAGGCCCAAAACGAGCTGTTGCGCTGCTTCAACGACACCGCGTTGCCCTTGGACGTCCGCGTCGCGGCTGCTCTCGTCCGTTTCTACGCCCTTCCTCTGACCTGAATCGTCGAGCTCACCGAGGACCACATCAGCCGCGACCAGGAGTACACCTACCTGGCCGTCAGCCAACATCCTTTCGTGCTCCCGCCTAAGCTCGTCATCGACGATCAGCTCCGCCACAGCATTACGGCCGGACGTAGGTACCTCTTGCCCGGCCAAAGCCCTGGCCGCGCAACCCCCTCGGCCTCGCCGACACACTGAGACACCACGGTCTGCCCGCCCGCGCAGCTCGGAACACCGCCATGATGGACGCCCTGGTAGATCTACCACCCGTGGTCATCGCTGACCTGCTCGGTATCCACCCCCCGAGACAGCCGAACGCTGGGCCACGCTCGTCGGCGAGAACTGGTCCGATTACTTGTCGTCGCTGACGTGACCGGGCCGGGCTCCCGGACTGTTCACCCTGCCAGCGAATACTCCAACTCTCTAATGCCGCCACTTCACCAGTGCCTGTACCCCGGTGACGACCCGGTGGAGTTCATCCCCCGCACCCCGCGCGCCGTCCTTACGCACTGCGTCTTCTTACGGCACCCCCACCCTTGTGCATAGGCGGTCAGTGACCGGCTGGCCGAAGCGGCCCGGGATTCTGGTTTGACCTTCAAGTCGGGTCGAAGGTTTACCGTCGGGGGCATGACGAGCTGCCGCATCTCGCAGCTAGTGCTGTGACCGGGAAGGTTCACCGGTTGCCGACAGACGGCCGTTCCGCTGATCACCTGCTTGCATATACCTGCGATTTGACTTGCGCACGCGATCCCCGAGGGCGTTCACATGTGGACGGGGAGTTCCTCGTCCGCGGCTCGACACCTCCAGTCCCGCCAAGAGTGACGGAGTGGTCACGTTCCGTTATGAGAAGATCCATGCGCGTCGGCATCGAGCCGGCCAGCGAGGAGACAGCCATGCCTGAGACCACGCCCAACTCAAAGGGCCCCGCACCAGCCCAGTACAAGCCCGCAGCGACCGAACCGGCACTCGTCCCGGCCGACCAGGTCAAGCCCGAGGACGTAGCCAAGCTGACGATTGAGTACCGGGACGGCCAGCCCGTGATCGTCGCCAGCGGCGGGACGATGATCCCCGGCGGTATCACAGTTGTAGACAAGTCAGGCAACGCTGTCGCGGGGTACGCGGCACGGCGCGACCCCGTGGGGTTCATCTTCTCGGCCTTCAACCTGGGTGGGACGTTTGATCCCGACGTTGTTCTCCCGGACAAGTACTGACCCGCATCTGTGCTGTGCCCCGGTGCGGACCCCTCACAGCCCGGGCCGGGGCATCGCGCCGTCAGAACGGCGTACAGGCCGCTCCGAGATCTCACAATCATCGCCGACGCACGGCTCAATCTCCGCCGTGGCCAGCATGGTCCTCGCGGTATACATCAGGCCCATGCGGTCCGCGTCCCACGCGATTCGGATCGTCAGCTAGGTGCTCTGAGCGCATAGGTTGACCGGTTTGGTGATCGTGGCAGTTGGATGGGTGGTGCCGTCCGATCCAACCGCTGGAGGTGCGGTGGCCGAGCCTGTCCGTGTGCGCAGACTGACCGACCAGGAGGCGCAGAAGCTGCAGCAGATCGTGCGTCGGGGCGCACCAGCTCGGTGCGCTATCGACGCGCGACGATGCTGCTGTGCCTCGGCCGGCCGGAACCGGGTGCCCGTGATCGCCCAGCTAGTACAGGCCGACGAGGACACTGTCCGGGACGTGATCCACCGGTTCAAAGAGAGCGGCCTGGCCTGCCTGGACCCTCGGCGGGCGGGAGGCCGTCCCCGCCAACTCAGCTCTGATGACGAAGACTTCGCCATCCAGACGGCCATCACCTGCGACGACGCGGGTCCGCGATCGCCCGGCTATAGGTCTGTTGCGGAAGTGGATCTTGGTGGATGATCACGCCCAGATGCCATCGCCGAGGTGGCCAGCCTGCTCGCGCCGGGTGACGCCCGCCGGTAATGGCGGCGCGCGGGCTCCCGCCACAGGCCGCAGTCGTCCAGATAGAGCACGGACGGCAAGGCCAGGCCACCACACCTGGCCCGCCTCGTCGGCGCCCCGCCCGGCTACATCGGCTACGAGGAGGG
>NZ_JBHUQX010000739.1:0-2190 GCF_042674225.1 Streptomyces sp. NPDC056948 | reverse complement strand
GGTCATCAGGAGCCACGGACCCCTGCCTGAACCTGAACAGCGAGGACGACGGGCGATGTACCTTCATGCCGGTTCCGAAAGATCCTGGCGGCGGCTGCGTGCCCACCGCAGAGTCCCGGCGAGAGCCGTGCACTCCCACGAGGAGCGTCACCACACGTTCGTGGACGCCCTCAAGTCGATGGAGCGGCTCTTCCGTCAAGCGGAGGAGCAGCCCCCTGCCGCTCGGCCCCTTCCCCTTCTCCACGGTCTGTGCCAGGCCGCTCGCGCCATCGCCAGTTGCGCACCCGGACTCGCCGACGACGGCTGGCGGCTCACGTCGAACGGCATACGCTCCACCGCTCCCCTGCCCGGCGACCTCGCGGACATCGCGCTGGTCACGGAGCCGCCCGGATCCGCGGGTGGCTTCGCCCGGGTGAGCGAGATCCTCGGCTCACCGGTCTGGGGAGACACGCCCCTGCGCCTGGAGGACGCCTGGGACGCTCTGCCCGTCAACCTGGACCATCCGCTGACGGACAGGCGCCGGCGTACGCCCTTGTACGTCCACGGCGATGTGGGAGACGCCGAACCGCGCGCGATCCTGACCGTGTCCGTGTGCGACATCCCGGACCACGTGATGCGGGCGGGAACCCGCGAAGCACTGGACGAGCATCTGGGGTTCTTTCCTCCCGCGGCCACCTGCCACGGCTACGGCTGTCACGTCCGGGACGGAGCCCTGGTTCCGGCACTCTCCCCGTTCCCGCACGGCCGCGGAGGCATTCGCATGGACTGGGTCATGCCGCAGGGCGAAACCGGCCGGTCAGCCCGCCTCGACCGGCTGCGCTCGATGACCACCGAGTACGCGGGAAACCGGTACTTCATGCCGGTGATCCCGTCTCTGCGGGCGGAGTTGCATCCGCTGATGGCCTGGTGGGCGGTGCTCTGCGGACTGGGTTCGCTCATGCACGACCGGCCGGACGACTGGCGCGCGCACCTCGGAACCGAGGGCACCGTCAAGGCGGCCGAATCCGTGAGCCATCTGCTCCGCGAAGCTCCGAGAGATCTCGCGCACGTCATCGCGGAAGCCCTGGAACAGGCGGCCGCGACGACTTCGTCGCACGACCGGGACCGGAGCAGTCGGCCGAAGGCGGGGCCACACCACCCCGCCATGTGAACCCCGGCTCGCCGGCCCGCGCGTCCACAGGCGCTCACCGCGCCGCTCTCCTTCCTGTGAGATCCCTGAACACAGGTCCCGGGCACCCCGTATGTAGCGAAAGAACGGAAAGAATCGCACGACGGGAGAAATCATGAAGCGCGCATCGCGCATGAATTCGATACCCGGGATCCGAGTGGCCGCCCTCTCGGCAGTCCTTGTCGTAGGCTGCGGCGGGATTGTCATGGCCGGTGTCTCCGCCTCCGCGGGAGAAAGCGGACAGAGGTCCGGCGAAAAAGCCGCGGCGGCGTTCACCCCTGCCATCGAAGAAATCGACCAGCCGTCGGCACGTGTCATTGAGTGCCCGGATGTGGACAGAGCGATCTCGCGGTTCTCCGCGGAGCACAAGGGGGAGGTGCAGCAAGCACTGATCCTTCTGGATGCCCAAGTCATCGCCGCGAATGAGCGGTTCGAGCGCGATCTCGCCTTGACGCGGGAGCAGATCCTTACTCCCCTGGAGAACGAACGACGCTCGACCATTCGAAGAATCGTTTCCTTGACTCAGCCGGACGACACCGGGGTGGCGCGACAGTTGGAGGAACTGGCCGCGTGCACGCTGCGCACCGGCCCTAACAGCGAAGACACCCAGGAGTCCGGGACCGACGCCCCGGGCACGGGAATCATCGACGCCGACGTCGCCCCACCAAGGGCCGGCGGGAGCAGGCCCGGAGTCGGCAACGGCAATGGGAACGGCAATGGCAACGGCAACGGTGACGGCCGGAACAACGGAAACGGGAACGGTCAGGGCAACGGGAACGGGAGGGGCCAGAACAACGGAAACAACAACGGCAATGTCAACGGCACAGGAGATGGCCAGGACAGCGGCAATGCCAATGGCAACGAAAACGGCGCCGGAGACGGCCAGGACAACGGAAACAACAACGGGAACGACAACGGCGGCGACAGCGAGCGACTGAGCACTGACCGTCGCGGCGACTCTGCCGGCTGAGCGTCTGGTCCAGGAGGGGAGAAGGAAACGTTGTGCGCCGGCTCTATCAGGA
>NZ_JBHUQX010000738.1:0-2203 GCF_042674225.1 Streptomyces sp. NPDC056948 | reverse complement strand
CGCGGTTGGAGGATGCGTTCAACGGGCGCTGACGTGGGGCGGGCCGGCCGCTGCTGGGGGTCCGGGGGTCGTCCCCCGGGCAGGCACAGTCAGCCTGGGCAGCAGGGGTTGTTCTCGCGGTTGAAGGATGCGTTCAACGGGTGCTGACGCGCACCGCTGATCGGTTGCCGGAGGGCCTTTTCCTCTGGTCTATGCCACACGGCAGGCCGGTTTCGGGGTTGTTCGGAGGACGTGACAACATGCGGTCATGTCCTCCGCGCTGACCGATCTCTTCCCGCACCCGATCGTGCAGGCCCCCATGGCGGGTGGCGTCTCCGTACCGCAGCTCGCCGCCGCCGTGTGCGAGGCGGGCGGGCTCGGATTCCTCGCCGCCGGGTACAAAACCGCCGACGGGGTGTACCAGGAGATCAAGCAGCTCCGGAGTCTCACGAGCAGGCCCTTCGGCGTGAATGTCTTCATGCCCCAGCCCGAGTACGCCGACCCGGCCGCCGTCGACGTCTACGCCCACCAGTTGGCCGGCGAGGCCACCTGGTACGAGGCCGAGCTCGGCGATCCCGACAGCGGCCGCGACGACGGCTACGAGACCAAGCTCGCGGTGCTGCGCGACAACCCCGTGCCGGTGGTGTCGTTCCACTTCGGCGTGCCGAGCCGTGAGGTCATCGACGCCCTGCACCGCGTCGGCACCTTCGTCCTGGCCGCCGCGACCACCCCCGACGAGGCCCGGGCCGTGGAGCGGGCGGGTGCGGACGGGGTCATCGCGCAGGGCGTCGAGGCCGGCGGTCACCAGGGCACGCACCGGGACATCCCGGAGCTGGACGGTTCCGGCATCGGGCTGCTGTCGCTGGTCGCCCAGATCCGGGAATCCGTGAACATCCCGATCGTCGCCGCCGGCGGCATCATGCGCGGCGGCCAGATCGCCGGGGTGCTCGCCGCCGGCGCGAGTGCGGCCCAGCTCGGCACCGCGTTCCTCGCCACGCACGAGTCGGGCGCGAACGCCCTGCACAAGCAGGCGCTGACCAACCCCCTGTTTGTGCGTACGGAGTTGACCCGGGCCTTCTCCGGGCGGCCGGCTCGTGGCCTCGTCAACCGTTTCCTGCGCGAGCACGGCCCGTACGCGCCGCCCGCCTACCCCGAGATCCACCACCTGACCTCGCCGCTGCGCAAGGCCGCCGCCAAGGCGGGGGACGCGCAGGGCATGGCACTGTGGGCCGGGCAGGGGCACCGGATGGCGCGGGAGCTGCCCGCCGGGCAGCTTGTTGAGGTGCTGGCCGGTGAACTCGCCACGGCGCGCGCGGTGCTGGGCGGCGGAGGCGGCGTCCGATGACCGCGCCGGTGTTCGTCGTCGAGCACCTCGACGCGGGCGGCGGCGGCCGGTACGTCCTCGACGGCCCGGAAGGGCGGCATGCCGTCTCCGTGAAGCGGCTGCGGCCCGGCGAGGACATCGTCCTCACGGACGGGGCCGGCCGTTGGGCGGACTGCGTCGTGCTCGACACCGAGGGCAAGGACCGGCTGATCGTCCGGCTGGACTCGGTGACCGAGGAGCCGGCGGAGCAGCCCCGGGTCACCGTCGTCCAGGCGCTGCCCAAGGGCGACCGCGGGGAGCTGGCCGTCGAGACGATGACCGAGGTCGGTGTCGACGCGATCGTGCCGTGGGCGGCGGCGCGCTGCATCACGCAGTGGAAGGGCGAGCGCGGGCTGAAGGCGCTGGGCAAGTGGCGGGCGACGGCGCGGGAGGCCGGGAAGCAGTCACGCCGCGTGCGGTTTCCGGAGGTCGCGGAGGCGGCGACGACCAAGCAGGTCGCTTCGCTGTTGGCCGGGGCCGGGTTCGCGGCCGTGCTCCACGAGAGCGGGGACGAGCCGTTGGCGACCGCCGAACTGCCGTCCTCCGGTGAGATCGTGCTGGTCGTGGGGCCCGAAGGGGGCGTGGCGCCCGAGGAGTTGGCGCAGTTCGAGGAGGCGGGGGCGAAGGCGTATCGCCTCGGACGCAGTGTGCTGCGCACGTCGACCGCCGGGACGGCGGCTGCCGCCGTGCTTCTGGCCCGGACCGGTCGCTGGTCCTGAGCTCGTGCGGGGGTGCGCGTCAGCGCCTGCGCGGTGGGTGTGGGTCGGGGCCGTGTCGGGGGGTGTCCGTCCTCGGAACGGCGCGATGGGGTCGGATACCAATTGACTGTTCGTTGACGCGCCAACCGCTGCGGGCGGACAC
>NZ_JBHUQX010000737.1:0-2204 GCF_042674225.1 Streptomyces sp. NPDC056948 | reverse complement strand
CCCGGGGCCGGGTTCAGAGGTTCATTTGAGCATTCCGTACGGGGCCTACGACCGGTGCCGTAGGCGTCTTCACGCGTCGTGGTGCTCCGACAGCCCCGGCCAGTCGTCCGGGCCGCCGCCCTGCCACTCGACGAGGTCGCTCTCCGCGACATCGGTGACGTACAGGTCGGCCAGCCGCAGGATCTCGGCGACGTCGTCGGCGTGGGTGGCGACGCCCAGGGGTTCCTCGCCCAGGGTGACCCGGCGGGATCCGTCCAGGGCGGGGGAGTGGACCACGACATGCGGATGCTCGGTGGGATGTGCCATGCCTTCAGGCTCCTGCGGACGCACCTGTTCCGCACCCTGAAGGGGCTGGCCGCCCGACGGCGCGAGGCTGGGCGCGACAGGACATTCGCGCCGCCGGACGGGGTCTGTGAGGGGAGGGAGAGGAGGGGGAGAGATGCTGGGACCGCGGCGGATGCGACGGGGCCCGGAACGGTCTTCCCTCGGGTCGAGAAGCCCGCTCCCGGTCCTTCACCACCGCACTGGCTCGCAGCCGCCGCGGTCCACACCCTGCCCGCGTCCGTGCCCGGGGCGACCACCCCTCATCCGGGTCGCCCCGCGCGGTCGGACGCGGTCAGGGAGTTCAGTCCTCGCGCAGAGCGCGGACCGCCTCCTCCACGCGCCGCCCGTACTCGGGGTCGGCGGCGTGGAAGTGCGCGAGGTTCTTCTCGATCACGTCGTCGCGGGAGACCTGGGAGAGGCCGCCGGCGATGTTCGCGATCAGCCGGGACTTCTCCTCGGCGGACATCAGCCGGTACAGCTCGCCGGCCTGGAAGAAGTCGTCGTCCTTGGTGTGCGGGGGCGCCGCGTGGGTGCCCGTGTGGCCGCCGACCGCCAGCGGGGCCGACAGCGGGCGGCCGGTCTCGGCCGGGCCGTCGTAGGAGTTCGGCTCGTAGTTCTTCGCGGCGCGGCCCTGGGCGTTGGTCGCCATGAGGCCGTCGCGGCCGTGGTTCCGCGCGGTCGTCGCCTTCGGGGCGTTCACGGCCAGCAGGGTGTGGTTGACGCCCAGACGGTAGCGGTGGGCGTCCGCGTAGGCGAACAGGCGCCCCTGGAGCATCTTGTCGGGCGAGGGCCCGATGCCCGGCACGAAGTTGTTCGGGGAGAACGCGGCCTGCTCGACCTCGGCGAAGACGTTGTCCGGGTTGCGGTCCAGCACCAGCCGGCCCACCCGACGCAGCGGGTAGTCCTGGTGCGGCCAGACCTTGGTCAGGTCGAACGGGTTGAAGCGGTAGCCGTCCGCCTCGGCCGCCGGCATGAGCTGGACGTAGAGGGTCCAGGACGGGCGCACGCCCCGCTCGATGGACTGGAGCAGATCCGTCTGGTGGGAGTTCGCGTCCCTGCCGACGGTCTCCGCGGCCTGCTCGGCGCTGAGGGAGCGGACGCCCTGGTTGGTCTTGAAGTGGTACTTGACGAAGAAGGCCTCGCCCGCGCTGTTCGTCCACTGGTAGGTGTGCGAGCCGTAGCCGTTCATGTGCCGGTACGAGGCCGGGATGCCGCGGTCGCCCATCAGCCAGGTCACCTGGTGCGTCGCCTCGGGGGAGTGCGCCCAGAAGTCCCAGACGTTGTCCGGCTCCTGACGGCCCGTGAACGGGTCGCGCTTCTGCGAGTGGATGAAGTCCGGGAACTTGATCGGGTCCTTGATGAAGAAGACCGGGGTGTTGTTCCCGACGAGGTCGTAATTGCCTTCCTCCGTATAGAACTTGACCGCGAAACCGCGCGGGTCGCGCACCGCGTCCGCGCCGCCGAGCGAGTCGGCCACGGTGGAGAAGCGCACGAACACCTCGGTGCGCCGTCCGACGGTGCTCAGGAAGTCGGCGTACGTGAACTCCGTGACGTCGTCGGTCACTTCGAAGTGGCCGTAGGCGCCCGACCCGCGGGCGTGCACCACGCGCTCCGGGATGCGCTCGCGGTTGAAGCGCGCCAGCTTCTCCAGCAGATGCTGGTCCTGGAGCAGGAGCGGGCCGCCGGCGCCGGCGGTGGCGGAGTTCTGGTTGTCGGCGACGGGGGCGCCGGACTCGGTGGTGAGCACGCGCTGCGACATCGTGACCTTCCGATACGAGAGGGCAGCGGAAAAATGTTTCCGCTTCGTGGAGCCTAGGGTCGGGGTGAAGTGGGCGTCAACAGTTTGTTGAAGTGGTGGGTATGGCTGGGCCGGGCGGCGC
>NZ_JBHUQX010000736.1:0-2210 GCF_042674225.1 Streptomyces sp. NPDC056948 | reverse complement strand
GCCTGTGAGAGACGTAGGAGATCTGTCGGTGACGGGTGGCTTCGTCGAAAGTCCGGGCGCCACGCCGACGGCCGTGCTACCGGCCGTCGCCTCCCGTGTCACCGCGCTTGCGGACCGGCTCGGCGTGCCGCACGCCGAGGTCTTCGGCATCGGCCGGCTGTCCGTCGCCTCCGGGGTTCCGGAACCGGTGGTCAAGGCCCTGCTCTGCGGCAGGCCCGCGGGCGAGCCCGATGTGCAGGCCCGGTTCCTGCAGCGCCTGGACCTGCTGCGCCGGACCCGGCTCAAGCCCACCGGCCGCAAGTACACCCAGCAGGAGATCGCCGACGGCGCGGGCATGTCCCGTCAGCAGGCCGGCGCCCTCATCAACGGCGACCGGCGGCCGACCATGGAGCACTGCGACGCCCTCCAGCGGTTCTTCCGGGTGCACGCCGGTTTCCTCACGGCGGAGGACCCCGAGGCGCTCGTGAGCGCCCTCCAGCACATCGAGCAGGAGCTGCTGCAGAAGCTCGCCGACCGCGAGCGGGAGGCGGCCGCGGCGGCCGACGACCCGCTGGAGCGGCTGTTGCAGGACCACGGCGTGCGCGGCATCGCCTGGCGGGCCGCGCAGCTGCCCACCGACCAGCACCGTGACAAGGTCGCGGAGTGGCTGGACATGCTCCTGGAGAGCGTCAAGCGGCCCGATTCGTGACCGTGGGGAGAACTGTGGGCATCGGTAAGGAAATGCGCCGCCTGTGCGGCGAGCTGGTCGCGGAGCTGACCCTCCCCGCGCCGGCGCGGCCCGACGAGCTGTACGCCGCGCTGTGCGACGCCATGAGCAGACGCCGTGGCCGGCCCGTCCACTTCCGTACGGCCGCCTTCCCGATCGGGACCGCCAGCGGGCTGTGGCTCGACATGGCCGAGCAGGACCTCGTGGTGATCGAGGAACGCACCGCGCCGGACCACCAGTTGGTGATCCTGGGCCACGAGCTGTGGCACATGAACGCCGGGCACTGCTCCCACCACGTCGAGGGCGCGGCGGTCGCGGCCCGGCTGCTCGACGACACCGCCGATCTCCAGGCGACGGTCCTGAAGGTCGCGGCGCGCACCCGCTTCGACCTGGACGACGAGAAGGAGGCCGAGAGCTTCGGTCTGCTGCTGGCCAGCAAGTGCCGGGCGTGGCTTGCCGGTTCGTCGTCGCGGGGGCCGGTGCAGCGGGACCATCTGGCGGGGCGGATCGAGGCGTCGCTGGGGTATCGGGGGCCGCAGGGCTGACGGGCCGTCCGGCTCATCCGCCGAGCGGGCGAACCGAGGGGCGGCGGGGCCGGATTGTCAGTGGTGGACGGCAAGCTGGAGGTGCGCCCTTTCTGTGCGGGGCGTGCGCGCCGCACCGGCGCGGACCGATGACGCCGACACGGGGAGAGCCGACCGATGCAGACCGCCGTACTGACCGACCGTGAGCGCACCGCCGTCCAGGCCTACCTGCGACTGCTGCACACCGTCCGGGCCGCGTTCGATCTGGAGACCGACAGTCGACCCGCGATCGTGCCGCCCGCCGTTCTCGCCGAGGCGGAGGCGGCGCTCGAACGGGCCGGGCTGACCGGTAACGAGGAGGAGTTCTTCGGGTTGCTGCGGAGCTGGTGTCCTGAGTAGCGCCTGTAAGGGGGCGGAGTCGAGCTCGGGGGTACGGGTGGTTTTCCGGGTGCGGGCCGTTCGGGGTTGTTCGCGCAGTTCCCCGCGCCCCTGAGAGGCGCGCGGCGCCTCAGGGGTGTGGTACCGCGACGGCCGTTGCGACCAAGCCGCGGGACGTCGTCCAGCGGCCCTCGAAACGGTCGAGGCGGTGGCCGCCCACCAGCGGCCCGGGGACGAGGAGCGCCGCGCGGAAACCGCCGTCGGCGGAGATCTCGATGTCCGCCTCCATGAAGTCCAGCCACTTCCCGGTGAGGGGGAACCACGCCTTGTAGACGGACTCCTTCGCGCTGAACAGCAGCCGGTCCCAGTGGATGTCGGGGCGCTGCGCCGCCAGCCGGCGCAGGCGCTCCGCCTCGGACGGCAGGGACACCGAGGACAGGACCCCCTCGGGCAGCGGCCCATGGACCTCGGCGTCGATGCCGAGGGACGCCAGGTCGGCGGCGCGGACCAGGGCGGCGGCACAGTAGCCGTCGCAGTGCGTCATGCTGCCGGCCAGCCCGGCGGGCCAGCCCGGGGCGCCGCGCTCCCCGGGCAGGATCGGC
>NZ_JBHUQX010000735.1:0-2234 GCF_042674225.1 Streptomyces sp. NPDC056948 | reverse complement strand
CCGTACGACCGCCGCCCCCGCCGGTAGGCGATCTCGCCCAGCAGGATGTCGACGGCGAGGAAGGCCGCCAGGGGGATGCCGAACAGCGGCAGGAAGTAGCCGAGCACGGCTACCCCGGCGAGCAGCGGGACCAGGATCTGCGGCGGTACCTGCTGCCAGGCGCCGCGCGGGATCGGCCGGCCGAAGGCGGAGCCGCGCCCGCGCTGCCACCACATGCGGTAGCCCCACACGATCAGCAGGATCAGGGAGAGCGTGAGCAGCATCAGGACGATCTGGTTGGCCAGGCCGAACAGGATGCCGGTGTGCAGGTCGATGCCCCACCGGGTGAGCTTCGCGAGCACGGGGTAGTCGGCGAACCGCAGCACGTCCATGACCTCGCCACTGGCCGGGTCGATCGCGACGGAGTCCTGCTTCTCGGGCCAGCTCCGCTGTACCTGCTTGACGACGTACGCCGATGTCGCGTCGGCCGGCGGCACGATCTCCACCGGGTCGCCGAGCCCCTCGGCCCGCGCCGCCGCCAGGACCTTGTCCAGGCCCACGCCGTGCGCGGCGTCTCCCGCCTGCCCGGCCGCGGAGCCGTGGCCGGCGTGTTCACCGCCCGCCGCCGCCGACACCGACGGGGTGGCGTGGCCCAGCGAGGTGCGCAGCTCGTCGATGTTGGCCCCGGCGTAGGCCGACCAGGTGAGACCGGTCGCGGAGAGGAAGAAGAACCCGGCCGCCGCCCACACGCCGACGCTGCCGTGCAGTCCTAGCGTGCGGCGCCGCCCGTTCGTCCCCCGCACCTTGCGCAGGGCCCGGCGGCGGGAGAACCACAGCACCAGCCCGCCGGCCGAGATCACCCCCAGCCAGCTTGCCGCCAGCTCGCTGTACAGCCGCCCTGTCTCGCCCAGGTGGAGGTCCCGGTGGAACTCGTCGATCCAGGTGCGCAGCGGCAGCGCGCCGGTCGAGCCGTACTGTTCGAGGGAGCCGCGCACCTTCGCCGTGTAGGGGTCGACGAACACGGCGAGCGCGTGGCCCTCGTCGACGCCCGGGACGCCGGACAGCATGACCCTGGTCGTCGCGTCCGCCTCGGGTGAGGGGCGTACGGCCGAGATGGTGCCCTCGGGGTGGGCCTTGCGGGCGGCGGCCACCTGCTCGCTGATCGGCAGCTTCCGCTCGCCGGCGGGGACGGTCAGTTCATGGTCGTACACGATCTTCTCGGCCTCGAAGGAGGCGGCGTACAGCAGGCCGGTGACGGCGGCGACGAGGAGGAACGGCGCCACCAGCACCCCGGCGTAGAAGTGCAGACGGAGGACCAGCGGGCGCAAGGGGGCCCAGCTGCTCTTCGAGGGTGCCGGGGTGGCTGGTTGCGGGGCCTCGTCCGTGGTGGTCGAGGGAGCGGTGGTCATCGGCGGGCTTCTCCGGGGGACGTCTTCTTGGCCGTTGCGGTGCGGTCGTGGTCGTTCGCGGTGCGGTGGCGTTGCGGTGCAGTAGTCGGGCCGGAGGGGCGTTCAGTTCCCGACGAGTGCATGTGATGTGCATCACACGAGCGGGGAGGGTGCCGTGTCATCCTGACGCGATGGGAACTCCGAGTGATCGCGCACCGCTGGCCGAGCGGGTCGAGGAACTCCTCGCCGACGGCGTCCCGTTGACCATCGTCGCGGCCGGGGACCCGGTGCTGCGGCGGGGCACCGAGCCGTACGACGGTGAGCTGGAGCCCGCGCTGCTGGCTCGGTTCGTCGAGGCGCTGCGGGTCACCATGCGCGCGGCGCCGGGGGTCGGTCTGGCGGCGCCCCAGGTCGGTGTGCCGCTCAGGATCGCGGTGATCGAGGACCCCGCTCCGGTGCCGGAGGAGGTGCGTCTCGCCCGCGGGCGGGTGCCGCAGCCCTTCCGGGTGCTGGTCAATCCCGCCTACGAGCCCGTCGGCGACGCGCGGGCCGCGTTCTTCGAGGGCTGTCTGAGCGTGCCGGGCTGGCAGGCGGTGGTGGCGCGCCACGCCGAGGTGCGGCTGACCGGGCAGGACGAGCACGGGCGCGCGCTCGACGAGGTGTTCTCCGGCTGGCCCGCACGGATCGTGCAGCACGAGACGGACCACCTCGACGGCTTCCTGTATCTGGACCGGGCCGAGCCGCGTTCACTGTCGTCCAACCTGGCGATGGCGGAGCGCTGGGCTCAGCCGACGCCGGAGGAGGCCGCGCGGGCACTCGGGTTCGAGCTGCCGTAGGGCACAGAAAACCGGAGGCGCCCTGCGGGGC
>NZ_JBHUQX010000734.1:0-2277 GCF_042674225.1 Streptomyces sp. NPDC056948 | reverse complement strand
CCTCTACGAAGGGGGCATCCGGAACGAGATGCTCAAGCGGGTCTCGGCGATGAAGGCGTCGGGGGTGCAGTTCGTGACGTTGCTGGCGCTCTCGGACGAGGGGGCACCGGCGTACGACCGGGAGCACGCGGCCGCGCTCGCCGCGCTGGGGGCACCGGCGTTCGCCTGCACGCCCGATCTGTTCCCGGAGGTGATGGCGGCGGCGATCGAGAAGCGGCCGCTGCCGATACCGGACGCGGTGTGACGATTTGTCGACGCATCGTCGTCCGATTCGGTCCGGCAAAAGGGATATGACTGGCCATCAGTCGAGAGGGGCTTGCGCGACCTCCGCACTCACGTGCGAGGATCGGCGCCTGCTCGACAGGGCGTCACGCCGCGCCGGGCAGCGTCACGTTGTGCCGACTCGTTGCCCGTGACGCGTGATGCGTTGAGCACTTGTTCCGTCGCACGGGAGGAAGCTCCCCCTCTTGTCCTCGTCAGCAGCCCTGTCCGGAGCCGCGTTGCGCATGCTGCGCACGGCGGCCGGGCGGCGTGCGCTCCAAGTGGCGCTGCTGGTGGGCGGGGTGCTCTTCATCGGGCTCCTGTGCGGCGAGCGGGCGTATGCGGCGGACGGTGTGCGGGCGTCGGCGGACAGTACGGCCGGGCGGTCGGTCAGCGGGCAGAGGCTGCTGGTTCGGCCTGACGCGCCGGCTTCGGCCGACCGGGCCGTACGACTGGCGGATGACACGGGGGAGGCGGTCGGCAGGGAGTTGGCGAAGGCGCAGGCGAAGCTGCCGGCGCCGCCGAAGGCTCCCTCGCTGCCGGATGTGCCGGCCGTGCCCGTACCGCCGAAGGCGCCGACGCTCCCCATACCGCCGAAGGCACCGTCCGTGCCCGTGCCGTCCGGCCTGCCCGACCTGCCGACCCTGCCCGACCTGTCGACCCTGCCTGACGCGCCGGCGATGCCGGACCTGCCCGGGCTGCCGGGCCCGACCGCTCCGCCCGATGGTGACGTCGCGGCCCCGGGAGCGCCCGCGCTGCCCGGGCTTCCCGGCTACCCGGCGTTCCCGGGTCACCCCCTGCCCGCGGCGCCCGTCACGGTCGATCCGCAGCCGGGCGGGATGGCGGCGCCGTCGTCCGACACCCTTGCCTCTCCGGGCCGGACCGGGGAGGCGGACCCCGTGGCGCATGGCCCGCACGGCGCCCAGTACCGCGCCCCGCACGCCGACCGCGCAGCCCGCGGCCACGCAGACCACGACCGCGCGCACCACGTCAGACGCGCAGCCCATCCGGGACCGTCCGCAAGTGTCGGAGGCGCCATCCCGGTCGGCCACGTGCCCGGGGGCCGTCCGGACGGCACGCTCTGCAACCGTTCCATGGCCGACAGCGGCACACCGCGTCATGGCGATACTCACGCCGTCACGCTGAGCCGGCGGGCTCCGCTGAGCCTCGTGCGCGGTGTCGCCGCCCGTAGCCGCGTGGCCGGTACCCGGGACAGTCACCGGGACATTCCCGTCTTTCCCGGCTAGCAGCGGCAGACGACCGCTCCTCCGCCGTACGGATCTGTCGCGCGGGGGCGCGTTCCTCCCCTGAGACTCCGCGAGCCCTCACGCCCGGACGGTCGAAAGCCGTCGATGGTCCGAGGCCGAAACCTCGTGGATGAGGTCGGCCGGCCCCCATTGGGGTGGGGACCGACCGACCCGCCCCCCGGAGAGCAGGGCTCTGAACTGGGCCTTTGGGCTCCTTCGGGGGTGTTCGGCGGGCCTCACCGGGTGTACCCCAGCCCGGTGAGGCCCCTCACTCCAGGCACGCTGTGTCAGAGAGCGCGGCATCATGTGACAGGTATCACCGCTCAGGTGTGACCCTCGATTTAGGGGCCTCATGCAAGCAGCGATAACCTGCGAGACGGACATGCCGCGCGCTCGGACACCGTGTGCGCCTCCCTTGTGACTGACAGACGGCGGACGTCACGTTGCCCTCGCGGCACGCCCACGCAGACAACGAACCGCGAGATCACTGATAGGGACGGAAGCGCGTGGACCTGTTCGAGTACCAGGCGAGGGACCTCTTCGCCAAGCACGATGTACCGGTGCTGGCCGGTGAAGTCATCGACACGCCTGAGGCGGCCCGCGCAGCCACCGAGCGCCTCGGTGGCAAGTCCGTCGTCAAGGCCCAGGTGAAGGTCGGCGGCCGTGGCAAGGCCGGTGGCGTGAAGCTGGCGGCGACCACCGACGAGGCGGTCGAGCACGCGACCAACATCCTCGGCATGGACATCAAGGGCCACACGGTCCACAAGGT
>NZ_JBHUQX010000733.1:0-2286 GCF_042674225.1 Streptomyces sp. NPDC056948 | reverse complement strand
GGCGTGAGGGCGACAAGCCCTCACGCCCCCGCGGTCGAGAGAACTACGCCGCTTCCTTGGCCTTGCTGGCGTACATGTCCACGTACTCCTGCCCGGACAGCCGCATGACCTCGGTCATCACCGAGTCCGTCACGGCCCGCAGCACATAGCGGTCCCGGTCCATCCCCTCGTACCGGGAGAACTCCATCGCCTCACCGAACCGCACGGTGACCTTGCCCGGCCGGGGGAGACCCGCCCCACCCGGCTGCAGCCGGTCCGTGCCGATCATCGCGAACGGCACCACCGGCGCCCCCGTCATCAGCGTGAGCCGGGCGATGCCGGTACGCCCCCGGTACAGCCGGCCGTCAGGCGAGCGCGTGCCCTCCGGGTAGATGCCGAAGACCTGGCCCTCCTCCAGCACCCGGCGCCCGGTCATCAGCGCGGCGACCCCGCCCCGGCCGCCGTCGCGGTCGACCGGGATCATGCCGACGCCGGTGAAGAACCAGGCCATCAGCCGGCCCTTGAAGCCCTTCCCGGTCACGTACTCGTCCTTGCCGATGAAGAAGACCTGCCGGTCGCAGACCAGCGGCAGGATCATCGAGTCGATGAACGTCAGGTGGTTGCCGGCCAGGATGACCGGACCGTCGCCGGGAATGTGCTCCGCACCTTCCACCTGTGGGCGGAACATCAGGCGCATGACCGGACCGAGCACTGCCTTGATGAGCGCGAAGCGGGACAACGGATCCTCCGGTGTCAAGGGAATCTGTATGAGTATGTGCAGGTGAGGACGATACTCGTGGCCCCGGGGATCGCGCACATCGGGCACGGCGACTTAACCAGGGCCTTACGCACTGTTGACGCGTGTTTACCTGCGGTGGCGTGTCGTCGACGGTGTGTAACCCGGCCGCCATGATGTGACGGACATCGCCTCGGATCGCACCGGACGCGTTCCCAGAACTGGCGCACCGAATCGAACGGGACACGACGAATCGTCAGTTCACCGTCCCCACCAGCCACTACGACATCCGGAGTCACCCGCGTGTTCCGCCCCGGGTCTCACGCTCGTCATGTACGCGCCCGTACGATCGGCCCGCACTGACGAGTCGACGGCAGGGAGGGCGCTCAATGGGAACGCAGGAGTCGAACGAAGAAACGAGCGGGACCGGACGGCGGGCCCTGCTCGGCGCGGCGGTGCTCACCGCCGGCGGAGCGGTCCTCGGCATGACCGGCACGGCGCGAGCGGACGGCTCCCGGCACGGCGGAAGCGGCGGACTCAAGAGCCTGCCCAAGCCGACGATCGTCGGCCACCGCGGGGCCAGCGGCTACCGCCCGGAGCACACCCTGGGCTCGTACCAGCTCGCCCTCGACCTGGGCGCCGACATCGTCGAGGCGGGCGATCTGGTGCCGACGAAGGACGGGCACCTGGTCTGCCGGCACGAGCCGGAGATCGGCGGCACCACGAACGTCGCCGACCACCCCGAGTTCGCCGACCGCAAGAAGACCAAGCTCCTCGACGGCGTCTCCACCACCGGCTGGTTCGCCGAGGACTTCACGCTCGCCGAGCTGAAGACGCTGCGCGCGATCGAGCGCATCCCGGCCAACCGCCCGCACAACACCCTCTACAACGGCCGCTGGGAGATCCCCACCTTCGAAGAGGTCCTGAAGTGGCAGGACGACCAGACCCGCAAGCGCGGCAAGCAGGTCTGGATCTACCCCGAGCTCAAGCACCCCACCTACTTCCGCAAGCAGGGCCTGCCGCTGGAGGAGCGGGTCGCCAAGGTGCTGCGCAAGTACCGCAAGGACCGGCGGACCTCCCCGGTCATCATCCAGTCCTTCGAGCCGACCAGCATCGAGCGCCTCAACAAGCTCGTCGACAACCCCCTGGTCGTCCTGCTGTCCTCGGCGGACACCCGCCCCTGGGACTTCGTCGAGACGGGCGACCCGCGCACCGTCGCCGACCTGGTCAAGCCGGCCGGCCTCAGGGAGATCGCCTCCTACGCGCAGGGCATCGGCCCGACCCTCGACCTGGTCATCCCGCGCGACGCCAAGGGCAACCTCACGCAGCCGACCACGCTCGTCCCGGACGCGCACAAGGTGGGGCTGATCCTGCACCCGTGGACCCTGCGCAACGAGAACCCCTTCCTGCCCGCGAACTTCCGCAAGGGCACGGACGCGGACGCCTACGGCGACGTCTTCGGCGCGTACAAGGCGTACTTCGCGACCGGCATCGACGGCGTCTTCACCGACCAGCCCGACACGGGCCTGCTGGCTCGCGAGACCTTCGTCAACGGCTGAGCTCACACCACC
>NZ_JBHUQX010000732.1:0-2316 GCF_042674225.1 Streptomyces sp. NPDC056948 | reverse complement strand
GTCCCACTCAGGTGGGGCCGGGCCGTCGGCGTTCCCGCGTGCGCAAGCCACCCACCGGAGAGCGCGCCCCACCCGCTACCCTCACCCCGTGAGCAGGCAAGCCACCTTCACCCCGCCCCCGGGCGCCCGCGCATACCCCCTGCGCACGGCCCGCGGCGAGTTCGCCGTCGTCGACTCGTCGCCGAAGGCGGGTGCGCGGATCAGGGGAGTTGTCCTGCTGCTGCCCGGATTCACCGGGAGCAAGGAGGACTTCAGCCTGCTCCACGAGCCGCTCGGAGAGCGCGGGTACCGCATCGTCGCCGTGGACGGACGGGGGCAGCACGAGTCGGACGGGCCGGCGGCCGACGAATCCGCCTACGCCCAGCGGGAACTGGCCCGGGACGTGCTCGCGCAGGCCGAGGCCGTCGGCGTTCCCGTGCACCTCGTCGGGCACTCGTTCGGCGGGCAGATCGCCCGTGCGGCCGTACTGCTCGACCACGCCCCCTTCCTCTCCCTCACCCTGGTCTCGTCCGGCCCGGCGGAGATCTCCGTCTCCCAGCAGCAGCGAGTGAAACTGCTGCGGGACGCGCTCGCCGTCATGTCGATGGAGGAGGTGTGGGTGGCCATCCAGGCCATGGGGCCGCCGGAGGAGGTCGGCGGGCCCGCCCGCGGCATCGGCGACCAGGAGCAGTTGCGCCGACGCTGGATGGGCAACAAGCCCGCCCAACTGCGCGCTACCGGACGCCAGTTGTGCACCGAGCCGGACCGCGTCACCGAACTCGCCGCCGTACCGCTGCCGTTCCACGTCCTGTCGGGCGCGCACGACGACACCTGGCCGGTGGCGATCCTCGACGACATGGCCCTGCGGCTGAACGCGCACCGCACGGTCATCACGGGAGCCGAGCACTCCCCCAACGCCGACCGGCCCCTGCCGATGGCCCGCGCCCTCGCCGACTTCTGTGACAGCGTCCGGACGGTCTAGTACGACGCACCCGGGCGGTCCGGAATCGGCACACCCAGCCGGTCTAGAACTGCGCCCGCAGATGCTCCCAGAAGCCGTCCCGCAGGGCGCGCCGCAGGTCGGCCTGACCGCGCAGCGAGTACTGCAACAGGCCCTCCGCCTCCACGAGCAGGTCCTGGTCGACCGAGCCGGGCAGGTAGGGATGCCCGTGCAGCAGCTCCCCCAGCGTGTCCCGGCCGCGTGCCGCCAGCCACTTCGCCGCGATCTGGGCCCCCACGAACCGCACGTCCTCGCGGGTCGGCCGACCCGCGTTCGCCTCGTAGGCGGCGGCCGTGCGGCGGGAGACGTACGGCTTGAAGAAGTCGAGGTCGAGGGTGCGCTGGCTGTCGACCTCCCACAGCAGGGGCTCCGCCTGGTTGCGGCCCTCCGGCGCCTCGATGCCCCACAGATGGACCCGGGCGCCGTAGCCCTGCGCCGCCTCCACCGCCGACACCAGGTCCTCGTCACCGCCGAGCAGGGCCGCGTCGCTGATGGCACGGTGCCGGGCGAGTGACTCCAGGTCGGAGCGGATGAGCGAGTCGACGCCCTTCTGCTGGTTGTTGGCGTTCAGGTTGCCGAGGCGCACCTTCACGTCCGGCAGCTCCGCGATGGTCTGCTGCTCCGCCGTGTGGATGCGGCGGCGGGCGCCGTCGTACCAGTAGACCCGCAGCAGCCTGCTGTCCGCGAAGATCGTGCGGGCCTTGTCGATGAGCGCGTCGATCAGGCCCTCGGCGTCCAGATCGAAGGCGCGGCGGTCCTCCGTACCGGCGACGAGCCGCCCCGCGGCCGCGTAGAGGTACCCGGCATCGACGAAGATCGCATGGGTCGAGGGTGTCTTCGCCACCTCGGCGAGCATGCGCTGGAGCAGCTCGTTGGTGCGGTCGATGCGGGCGCTCAGGGCCGCGAGGTCGTCGTTCATCGCTTCCATTGTCCCGGCGGTCACGCTGCGAACACAACTGGTCCCGGTCGGTCCCGTAACGACACTCTTACGCCTCAGTAATTAGACAGTCGAAAAATTTCCTTAGCGTAGGGAATGTTTGAACCATGCAGTCCTGTTGACTCATACGGAACACCGGGCACCGAAGCCTCGTGGGCCGCCACACCAAGTAGTTCTCCTCAGGAGGATGACCAGACGAAGGGAGAAGCCCTTGCGCTTCGAAATCATGCACCTCGACGATGTCGACGGCACGCCCGTGGACACGACCGTCGTGGACGCCGCCTCCGTCAACCGGATCGTTCAGCAGGCCGCCGCCACCGGGCAGCGCCTCTGGATCCGCCCGGCCGGGACCACGGCCTCATAACGCGCGCAGCTCTCCCACACTTCGGAGCCCCCGCCC
>NZ_JBHUQX010000731.1:0-2327 GCF_042674225.1 Streptomyces sp. NPDC056948 | reverse complement strand
CACCAACTGGTGGGGGGCCACACGTGTATCGCCATGTATGCCCGTCCGCTTCCCGTCACTTCGCGCATCGGGCGGTCATCACAGCGCAACACCGAACCGCTAAGTTGGCCCCACGGGGGAACGCGGCGGGGACAAGAGGCTGTGGAAGGAAGGCGCTGATCTTGGGCAAGGTCGTGCTCGTGACCGGAGTGGCCCGCCAACTGGGGGGCCGGTTCGTGAGGCGGATCCAGCGGGACCCCGAGGTGGACCGGGTGATCGCCGTGGACGCGGTGCCGCCCGAGCACCATCTGGGCGGTGCGGACTTCATCCAGGCCGACATCCGGCAGC
Organism: Streptomyces sp. NPDC056948; assembly: GCF_042674225.1. NCBI lineage: Bacteria > Bacillati > Actinomycetota > Actinomycetes > Kitasatosporales > Streptomycetaceae > Streptomyces > Streptomyces sp. NPDC056948. The sequence goes on along the minus strand of NZ_JBHUQX010000731.1, from coordinate 2,000 downwards.
CCACGATCGCGCGGGTGCTCGCCGAGACGGCCGCCGACACGATCGTCCACCTGGACGTGACGGGCACGCCGCTGGGCAGCGGCAACCGGGCCTCCCTGAAGGAGACCAACGTCATCGGCACCATGCAGCTGCTCGGTGCCTGCCAGAAGTCCCCGACCGTGCAGCGGCTGGTCGTGAAGTCCAGCACCAACGTCTACGGCTCCGCACCCCGCGACCCGGCCGTCTTCACCGAGACGACCCCGCCCAAGTCCCTGCCCAGCGGCGGTTTCGCCAAGGACACGGTGGAGGTCGAGGGGTACGTCCGCGGCTTCGCGCGCCGCCGGCCCGATGTGGCCGTGTGCGTGCCGCGGTTCGCCAACATCCTGGGCCCGACCGCGGACACCCCGCTCGCCTCGTACTTCGCGCTGCCGGTCCTGCCGACCGTGTTCGGCTACGACCCCAGGCTGCAGTTCGTGCACGAGGACGATGTGATCGAAGTGCTGCGGATCGCCTCCCACGAGCCAAGGCGGGGCACGCTCAACAGCGGCACCTTCAACATCGCCGGCGACGGCGTCCTGCTGCTCTCCCAGTGCTCCCGGCGCCTGGGGCGCCCCACCATGCCCCTGCCGCTCCCCGCCGTCACCTGGGCGGGCTCGCTGGTGCGTACGCTGGGGATGACGGACTTCTCGCCCGAGCAGATCCGGCTGCTCACCCACGGCCGGGTCGTCGCCACGGGCCAGATGCGCGAAACGCTGGGATTCCAGCCCAAATACACGACCGCGGAAACGTTCGCGGACTTCGCCCGCAGCCAGGGACCCGGACTTCTTCCGCCGGAGGCCCTTGCGGGGGCCGTCGACCGGATCGCCGCACTGCCCCTCGCGGGCGACGGCCACCCCCCGACGCAGAGCGCCAACTGAGGAGCGCATCAACGATGGCGGATGCCAAGGTCATTCCGTTCGACGACGACCGGTCCCGCGGAAGCGCCGTGCAGCGCCCCCAGCGGCGCCGGAGCGCGGGGAACCGCCGCTCGGGCACGGAGCCGGCGCAGGTCCGTGAGGTGCAGCCCCTGCCCACCAGGGCTGTTCCGCAGGATGATGTTCCTGTGACTTCTGAGGAGCAGCCGCCGGAGCCGTCCCAGGACGGCGACGGCGGTCTGGAACGGCGGATCGCGGGCGGGCTCGCGTTCCTGCGCCGCCGCCTCACCGGGGACTACGAGGTCGACGACTTCGGCTACGACGCGGAGCTCACCGACCAGGTCCTGATGTCCCTGCTGCGCCCGCTGTACGACAAGTACTTCCGGGTCGAGGTTAAGGGCATCGAGAACATCCCGTCCGAGGGCGGCGCCCTGATCGTCGCCAACCACTCCGGCACGCTGCCGATGGACGGCCTGATGATGCAGGTCGCCGTGCACGACAACCATCCGGCGGGACGGCATCTGCGCCTGCTCGCCGCCGACCTGGTGTTCATGCTGCCCGTGGTCAACGAACTGGCCCGCAAGCTCGGCCACACCCTGGCCTGCGCCGAGGACGCGGCACGGCTGCTGGAGCAGGGCGAACTGGTCGGGGTGATGCCGGAGGGCTTCAAGGGCCTCGGCAAGCCCTTCGCGGACCGGTACAAGCTCCAGCGCTTCGGCCGCGGGGGTTTCGTCTCGACGGCCCTGCGCGCCGGGACGCCGATCGTCCCCTGCTCGATCGTCGGGGCCGAGGAGATCTACCCGATGATCGGCAACGCGAGGACGGTCGCCCGTCTGCTGGGCTTTCCGTACTTCCCGGTCACGCCCACGTTCCCCTGGCTCGGACCGCTCGGCGCGATTCCGCTGCCGACCAAGTGGACGATCCAGTTCGGCGAGCCGATCCCCACGGACGGCTATCCGCCGGAGGCGGCCGAGGACCCGATGCTGATGTTCAACCTGACCGATCAGGTCAGGGAGCAGATCCAGCACACGCTGTACAAGCTGCTGGTGCAGCGGCGGTCGGTCTTCTTCTGATGCTTCGCCTACGGCGCTGGGCGCCCCGCAGAGG
>NZ_JBHUQX010000730.1:0-2330 GCF_042674225.1 Streptomyces sp. NPDC056948 | reverse complement strand
CCGCGCGACCGGCCACGTAGCCAAGATCATCAAGTATCTGGGGATCTGAGACCCCGCTTCTCTCTGCTGTGGAACGGCTCGTACCGGGGTTCCCCGGTACGAGCCGTTCCATATTTCGGGCGTGACTGTCCGATAAACGCTTCGTTACTCCGTGCGAGATCACGAACGGGTGGTCGAGGGCGGAGGGGTGCGGTGGGGGCCAGTGTGTACAGCAGGGAGCGACTGGAGGAGGCGGCTCGAGGGGCGCGGACGTTGTCGGAGGCGTTGGGGAGGTTGGGGGTGGAGCCAAAGGGCTGGAAGCGACGCTACGTCCTCGATCGCATGAAGAAGTTGGGAGTGGATGTCTCTCACTTCCAACGGGAAGGCGCCAAGTGGACGAGGGAAATCCTCGGCCCTGTGGTGGCTGAGTCGACAAGTGTCAACCAGGTCCTTCGGCGACTCGGGCTCGAGCCGGTAGGCGGGCACCACACCAACATCTCCCGGCGCATCAAGGCTTATGACATCGACACCTCACACTTCACGCCGGTGGCCCGCACGGAACGCCAGAGGTACAACCAGCGCCGCCGCACCGCCGAGGAAATTCTCACCGAAGACACCTCGCCACACCCCATGCGCACTCCCGGCACGCGGCTCAAGAGGGCGATGCGCGAACTGGGCGCGGTGGAGCGCTGCGCGCTCGGCGGAATCGAGCCCCTTTGGCTCGGAGAGCCCCTCCCCCTCGAGATCGACCACATCGACGGGAACTGGCGGAACAACCGGATCGACAACCTGCGCATGGTCTGCCCCAACTGCCACTCGACGACCGACAGTTATCGCGGCAGGGGCAAAGGGCAGAGCAGGGGTCGCGTCTCATGACCGGCGGCATGCGGTACGACCGCGACCGGCTCGCTGAAGCAGCCACACGGTGTTCCGACATCGACGAGGTCATCGCCTTCTTCGGCACCAGGCCCTACGGCCAGCTCCGTCGATACCTCACCAAGCGATTCGCTCACTTCGGCATCGACATCTCCCATTTCCGGCCCACTGGCAGACTCGCCAGGCCCACGCCCGACGAACTGCGCGAGGCTGTCGCCGGTGCGATCTCCATGGCCGAGGTCCTGCGCCGTCTGGGGCGCACGAACAACGGCAGGGAACGCAACAAGCTGCGTGAGTGGTTCGCCGAGGAGCGCATCTCGACCACGCACTTCCTCGGACAGGCACACCAGCGCGCGAGACCGGGCACGACCCCTGTCAAGCGTCCCGAGGAGATCCTGGTCCAACACACTGGCCAGCGCCGGACCAAAACCGTCTTACTGCGGCGAGCGCTGCGCGAAGTCGGCGTACCGGAGGAGTGTGCGCGGTGCGGGGTAGGCCCCGAGTGGCTCGGGAAGCCCATGACTCTGGAGGTCGACCACATCAACGGCGACTGGCGGGACGATCGGCGTGAAAACCTCCGCCTGTTGTGCCCAAACTGCCATGCGATCACCAGCACGTGGTGCAGGGGAGGCAGAAGCCGGCGAGCGGCTCCCGGTACGATGACAGGCGGCTAGCGGCGGTGGCGCAATGGCGACGCAGCAGGTTTAGGTCCTGTGGCCCCTGACCGGGCTTGAGGGTTCGAATCCCTTCCGCCGCACGACAAACGGCCTGCACGTCAAAGGACTGATGCGCAGGCCGTTTCTGTTGCGCTCAGCCCAACAGCTCCCGCACCACCGGCACCAGTGCCCGAAACGCCTTCCCCCGGTGGCTGATCGCGTTCTTCTCCTGGGGAGTCAGTTCCGCGCAGGTGCGGGTCTCGCCGTCCGGCTGGAGGATCGGGTCGTAGCCGAAGCCGCCCGAGCCTGACGGGGCGTGGCGGAGGGTGCCTCGGAGTTGGCCCTCGACCACGCGCTCCGTGCCGTCGGGCAGGGCCAACGCCGCCGCGCAGGCGAAGTGGGCGGCGCGGTGGTCGTCGGCGATGTCCGAGAGCTGGGCGAGGAGCAGGTCCAGGTTGGCCTTGTCGTCGCCGTGCCGGCCGGACCAGCGGGCGGAGAAGATGCCCGGGGCGCCGTTCAGGACGTCTACGCACAGGCCCGAGTCGTCGGCGACCGCGGGGAGGCCGGTGGCCTGGGCCAGGGCGTGGGCCTTCAACAGGGCGTTCTCCGCGAAGGTGACGCCCGTTTCCTTGACGTCGGGGATGTCCGGGTAGGCGTCGGCACCGACCAGGTCGTGGGGCAGGCCGGCTTCGGCCAGGATCGCCCTGAGTTCGGTGATTTTTCCGGCGTTGCGCGTGGCGAGGATCAGGCGGGTCATGGCCCCCAGTATCACTGCCCGCGCCCCGTAAGGGGCGCGGGGAACTGCGCGATCGGCCACGA
>NZ_JBHUQX010000729.1:0-2352 GCF_042674225.1 Streptomyces sp. NPDC056948 | reverse complement strand
GGCCGCCGTCAGGGCCCGCCCTGCGGACGAGGTGCCAGCACGAGCATCGTGACGTCGTCCCGTACGTCCGGGCAGTGCCGGACGAGGTCGGCCCACACCCGCTCGGCCAGGGCGGCCGGCTCCTCCTCGGCGAAGCCCGGCAGCCGCTCGGCCAGCGGGTAGAAGACCCCGTCGGCGTCCCTGGCCTCGGTGACCCCGTCGGACGCGAGGAAGAGCCGGTCACCGGCGCGCAGCCGCACCGAGACGACCCGGGGCGGAGTCGCCTCGGCGAGGCCGAGACCGAGCGGTGTGCACGGCTCGATGTCCAGCTCGACGGCATGCCCGTCGCGCAGCAGCAGCGGGCCGGACTGCCCGCACGCCACGATCCGCACCACACTGGCGTCGGCGGAGAAGCCGAGCAGCACCGCCGTCGCGAACAACTCGGCGTGCGGCTCGCCCGCCGAGTCCGCCACCAGCCTCCGGTCGAGCCGGGCCGCCACCGCCTCCGGCTCCGGATGGTCCAGCACCGCCTCCCGGAAGGCCCCCAGCAGCGACGCGACCGTGGCGACGGCCGAGAGACCGTGTCCCTGGACATCGCCCATGACCGCCCGTACGCCGTAGGGGCCCGCCCGTACGTCGAAGAAGTCGCCCCCGACCAGCGTCCCGCTCTGCGCGGCCCGGTACAGCCCCGCGCACCGCACCGGCCCGACCCGCTCGCGCAGCGGCGGCACGACGGCCTGCTGCGCGGCCTCGGCGACAGCCCGTTCGGTGACGAGCTGGGCGTCACGCCTGCTGCGGACGAACGACAGCAGCACGCTCAGCACCGCCACGAAGCACACGGTCAGCAGATCGGTGCTGCCGGGGTCGTTCAGGCTGAAGACCGGGATGGTCAGCACGACCACCACCAGCCCGCCCAGCACCGCCGTCGCCACCGGCCCGTGCGCGAGCACCGCCAGGGGCGGGATGGCGCCCAGCAGGAAGCCGATGTCGAGCGGCTCCGGACTGATCAGCTCCGCCGCGCACACACCCGCCAGCAGCGCGGACGGCAGCACCCGCGCCCAGCCCGGCGGGGGCGCGCCGCGCAGCCAGCCGCGCCGGTCCCGGTCCCGGCGCGGCAGCCGGCCGCGCACACTGCTCACACCACCACGCTGCTACGCCCGACCGGGCGCCGCACGCCGGGCCCGCGCGGCGCCCCTGGGCCGGCCGGCAGGACGTGAGCGTGGACCGGGCGCAGTGGTCGGCCAGGCCGGAGGGCCACTTGAGCCGAGCCGGGAATTCGATGGACGGTCCACCGGCGGTCCCGTAGCCTGTGGCGCGCCACGCCCCGAGACCCGTGGAAGGAGGGCAGAGCCGTGCAGTTCACACCGTTCCAGCGCTCCCTGACCCTCGTCCCCGGCGTGTCTCGACCGACCTGACCGGGAGCGCTCCTCGCAGCATGCTTCCCGGAGGAAGTCCATGACCGACGTGGTCATCCGCGCGCTCGACGCGAGCACCGCCGATCTCTTCGACACCCTGCCCGACCCGCTGGGCGCCCGTGAGGGCCACCGGCTGACCCGGCACCGCCCCGAATGGAAACGGGTGGCCCTGCGCGACGGCAGGGTCGTCGCCCGCGGTGCCTGGTGGGGCGGCCCCGACGACACCGAGCCCGTCAACCTCAACTGGTTCGACGTGGCGGAAGGCGAGGAGGAAGCAGGCGCCGCACTCCTGCGCTCCGCGCCCTGGCAGGTGGAACTCGAACTGAACCTGCCCGCCGGCTGGCGCGACGACCCGGCCCTGCGCACGGCCGCCGAGACCCGCTTCACCGCCGCGCGGAAGGCCGGCTACGACCTCCTGGTCGAACGCCTGCTGTACCGGTGGACCCCCGAGCGCGGCCTGCCCGAACGGCCCGGGCGCCTGGTGTTCCGCGCCGAACCGGACGACGCCGTGTTCTTCGACGCGCTGCGCCGTATCCACTCCGTCACCCTGGACGCCCACGCGCTGAAGGCGATCGAGGAGGGCGGACTCGACCGGGCGGCCCAGGAGGAACTCGACTTCTTCCACTGGTGCCCCTCGCCACGCGAGTGGTGGCAGGTCGCGTACACACCACGGGGCGAGCCGGTCGGCATCCACATCCCGGCCCACAACCCGTCGGGCCCGTGCATCGGCTTCATCGGGGTCCTGCCGGACCATCGAGGCCACGGTTACGCCTACGACCTCCTGGCCGAGTGCACCCACTTCCTGGTCGAACAGGGCGCGGAGTTCGTCGCCGCCGCCACGGACCAGGGCAACTTCCCCATGGCGGCGAACTTCGCCAAGGCCGGATTCCCGGTGGTCAAGGAACGGCTCAACTTCCACCCGGCGTAGGCGGCTGCCCGGCGGCGACGCGGACTAGCG
>NZ_JBHUQX010000728.1:0-2367 GCF_042674225.1 Streptomyces sp. NPDC056948 | reverse complement strand
AGCGTCAATTCCCGCCCTAGGGTGACAGGCGGCGCCCTGCCCGCCCACAGGCGGCTCAGGTGAAGGACATACGAGCTACAGAGGTTTCCAGCGTGACCGAGACGGTCGTCAGCACTCGCAAGCCCCAGCCCGAAGTCACCGTGCTGGTCGACCCACCGGGAGCCACGACCGCCCCGCGGCGCAAGAGGGGCTCCGGCGGCCGCCTGCGTGCCCTGGACGGCCTGCGGCTGGTGGCCGCGCTGATGGTGGCGGCGTACCACTACGGCGGTCGCGACGGTGAGGTCTCCGAGGCCTGGGGCAGCTCGCCCAAGGTCCAGTTCCCCACCCTGCACGAGTTCTTCGCCTACGGCTGCCTCGGCGTCCAGGTCTTCTTCGTGATCAGCGGGTTCGTGATCTGCATGAGCGGCTGGGGCCGTCCCCTGAAGTCGTTCTTCGCCTCCCGCGCCTCCCGGCTGCTGCCCGCCTACTGGGTGGCGGTCGCGATAGTGACGGTGGTGTTCGCCCTGCCGGTGGTGGCCTACAAGGCGGTGTCACCGAGCGACGCGCTGGTCAACCTGACCATGCTTCAGATGCCGCTGGGCGTGGACCGGGTGCTCGGGGTGTGCTGGACGCTCTGGGCGGAGGTCCGCTTCTACGCGCTGTTCGCGCTGTGCGTGGTGCTCCCGGGGGCCAGCCGCCGCCGGGTGATCATGTTCTGCGCGGGCTGGATGCTGGCGGCGGTGATCGCGGACAACGCGAACATGCCGCTGCTCGACATCGTCCTGATGCCCGAGTACGCCCCGTACTTCATCGGCGGCGTCGGCCTCTACCTCGTCCACCTCGACCGGCGGGACGCCTACGCGTGGGGCATCGTCGCCGTGAGCTGGCTGATCGGGCAGCACTACGCGGTGCAGAGCCTGTGGCACGCCGCCGGTGCGGACGGCTTCTCCTACCGCTCCTCGACCGGCATCGTCCTCGTCGTGACCTTCGGCTTCCTGGCGGTCGCGGCGATCGCGCTGGGCTGGCTGCGCTGGGCCAACTGGGGCTGGCTGACGGTGGCGGGGGCGCTGACGTATCCGTTCTATCTCGTCCACGAACACCTCGGCTGGGTGGTGATCCACGCCCTGCACCGGGGCCTGGGCCTGCCATCCGGCGCGACATTCGCCCTGACCGCGGCCTCAATGCTGCTGCTGGCGTGGTTGCTGAACCAGTATGTGGAGAAGCCGCTGACGCCACGGTTGCGGGCCGTGCTGGCGAAGGATCGCTGAGCTGTTCACGGGACGTTCAACCGACCGTCGGTTTGGGCAACGCTCAGAGAGAAGGCTCGTCTCATGACCAACGCACAAGCGACCGACAAGCACCCCGGCGAACTCACCGACGTTCCCGGCTGGTTCCCGCCGCTGGACCAGATGCTGTTCACCTGGCTCCTGGAGCGGCAGCAGAAGCAGGACATAAAGGGTGACCTGCTGGAACTCGGCGTCTACATGGGCAAGAGCGCGATCCTGCTCGGCCACCACCTCCAGGACGGCGAGAAGTTCACCGTCTGCGACCTGTTCGAGGGCGACGCCCCCGACGGGGCGAACCAGGCGGAGTCGGCGAAGTCGTACGCCTCGCTGACCCAGCAGATCTTCGAGCGGAACTACCTGTCCTTCCACGACGACCTGCCCACGGTGATCGCGGCCCCCAGCTCCGTGGTGTCCGAGAAGGTGGCCCCGGCCTCCTGCCGCTTCGTCCACGTCGACGCCTCGCACCTGTACGAGCACGTGCACGGCGACATCGGCGCGGCCCACGACATCCTGGTGCCCGAGGGCATCGTCGTCCTGGACGACTTCCGCTCGGAGCACACCCCGGGTGTCTCGGTCGCCGCCTGGGAGGCCGTCCTCAACCGGGGTCTGCGCCCGATCTGCCTCAGCACGCAGAAGCTGTACGGCACCTGGGGCGATCCCGAGCCGCTCCAGGAGGAACTGCTCGACATGCTGCGGCAGCGCTCGGACGTCGGGCTGAGCGTGCAGTCGGCGGCCGGGCACCGGCTGGTCCGCGCCCGGTCCCGGGGCATGAAGCCGCCGCCGTTCCCGGCCTCCCGGCACTACGTGGCACCGCCGGCGGCATCGAAGGCCCCCGCCGCCGAGGTGACCGAGTCCCGTGCGGCGCGACCGGCCCGGCCCGCCCCGTCCCGGGCGCGCCGGCTCGCCAAGGACCTGCTGCCGCCCCTGGTCACCCGGGCCGTACGGCGGGCACGCGCGAACCGTTCCTGATGCCGGGGTGTCATGAGACCCCGTAGCGCGCCCCGATCCCGTCGATCACGAGGGCGAGTCCCTCCTCGAAGTGCTGTTCGTAGTCCTCGAAGATCTCCGCGCCCGCCTGGGCCGACAAGGGAAAGTCGGCCAT
>NZ_JBHUQX010000727.1:0-2371 GCF_042674225.1 Streptomyces sp. NPDC056948 | reverse complement strand
CTGGTCCAGCAGGGCAAGATCCTCTACGTCGGGTCGTCGAACTTCCCCGGCTACAAGATCGCCCAGGCCAACGAGATCGCCGCCCGGCGCGGCGGAACCATCGGCCTCGTGAGCGAGCAGTGCCTCTACAACCTCTACGAGCGCCGCGCCGAGATGGAGGTCATACCCGCCGCGCAGGAGTACGGCCTCGGCATCATCCCGTGGTCGCCGCTGCACGGCGGTGCGCTCGGCGGCGTGCTGAAGAAGCAGGTCGAGGGCGGTCGGCGCAGCGAGGGGCGAGCCGCGGGCGCCATGTCCGGCCCTGAGGTACACGCGAAGATCCAGGCGTACGAGGACCTGCTCGACAAGCACGGTCTGGAGCCTGGCGAGGCCGCCCTGGCCTGGCTGCTCACCCGTCCCGGCGTGACCGGCCCGATCGTCGGCCCGCGCACGGCGGAGCAGCTCGAATCCGCCCTGCGCGCCACCGAGTTGGATCTGAGTGAGGAGCTGCTGGCCGGGCTGGACGAGATCTTCCCGGGCCCGGGCCCGTCCCCGGAGGCCTTCGCCTGGTAGCGGTGGCGGGCGGCGCTCGGCCCACAGGGGCACCCCCGGGGGGAGCGCCGGTCTCCACGGCTCTGGGCTGAACGCACCCCCGTGGGGACGGCCGAGGCCGCTCGGCTTGGCTCGGCCCCAGGGCGTCGGGTACTACGCCGTAGCGAGTACCTGGACGGTGTCGCCCAAGGTGTCCGCCACTTCCTTCCACTCGGTGAGGGGGATCGTCAGGGGTGGCAGGAGCTTCAGTACATGCCCCGACCCCGAGGTCTCGGCGACGATGCCTGCGCGGAACAACGCCTCCCGTATCCGCTCGGCCGTCCCGGAGGCGGGGAATCTCAGTCCGCTCATCGCTCCCTTGCCGACGACTTCGGCGGCACCCACCGGGAGGGCGTCGGTGATGCTCGCGAGGCTGGTGCGGATCGCGGCGGTCAGTTCGGCGGCGTGGCCGGTGAAGTGCGGGTCGGTCCAGTGGTTCAGTGCCGCGGAGCCCGCCACGAAGGCGAGGTTGTGGCCACGGAACGTGCCGTTGTGCTCGCCGGGGGCCCAACGGTCGATCTCGCGTCGGATCAACAGCGCCGCCATCGGTAGCCCCATTCCGCTGAGGGACTTCGACAGGCAGACCAGGTCGGGGCGGAGTTCGGGTGCGTCCTCGAAGCTGAAGAAGATACCGGTGCGTCCGCAGCCCGCCTGGATGTCGTCCACGATGACCAACGTGCCAGTGGTGTCGGCGAGTTCACGGATCCGGGCCAGCCACGCGCGGGGAGCGGTGTGCAGTCCGCCCTCGCCCTGGACAGTCTCCAGCAGCACCGCGGCGGGCGGGGGCGTCGCCGCGCCCGGGCCGAGGGCGTGTTCCAGGGCGGCGAACGGATCGGGCTCGGCCGCGTCGCCGTACGGGAGGATCGTGACGTCGGTCAGAGGTACGCCCGCCGCGCCGCGCAGCAGCGGGGACGTCGTGGCGGCGAGGGCGCCGAGCGACGCGCCGTGGAAGCCTCCGGTGAAGGCGATCACCTCGGTGCGCCCGGTGACCTTGCGGGCGAGCTTCAGGGCGGCCTCTACGGCGAGCGTTCCGGCCGGTCCGGGGAACTGGACGACGTGGTCGCCGAGGCCGCGCTGCTTGAGGACGAGGCTGGTGAATCGCTCCAGGAAGTCGGCCTTGGCCGTGGTGTGCAGGTCAAGCGACTGCACCGGGCCGCCGGCCGCGAGGTAGGCCGTCACCCGTTCGACGATCTCGGGCGGGTTGTGACCGTAGTTGAGCGAGCCGGCCCCGCACAGCAGGTCGACATAGCGGCGCCCTGAGGTGTCCCACAGATGGTGTCCGGCGGCTCGTTCGAATACTACCGGGAAGTCGCGGCAGTAGCTGCGTACGTTCGACTCGTGACGTTCGAACACCGCGAGGGCCGTCCGGTCGGTCTCGGTCATGTCAGCACGTACCTTTCATATCGACGGCTCTCGTCACGCCTCTCGGGCCGACGTCACTTGAGGGGTCACTTGACCAGCACCGTTCCGTCGCCGGGACGGTGGTCCCGGGAACGGCGCAGGTCGCTGAAGGCGAAGGTCCGCTGGAGCCAGCGGTCACGGCCGTCGTAGCGCGGGGTGAACTCGGAACGGCCGTGCAGGGTGATCCGGTTGTCGACGACGGCGAGGTCGCCGGGGCGCAGCAGCACCCCGGTGTACGTGCGGTGCGCCACCTCGGCGAGTTCGGCGAGGGCGGCCCGGCCCTCGGAGGTCACCGTCTTGGTGGCCGCCTCGTCGAAGCACCAGTCGGGGTCGTCCGGGTCGCCGGTGAGCACGGCGTGCGCGGTGCCCTCGCCGGCCGGGCCGAAGGACGGCGGCGGCT
>NZ_JBHUQX010000726.1:0-2384 GCF_042674225.1 Streptomyces sp. NPDC056948 | reverse complement strand
AACTTCCTCTGCGGGCCGCGCCGGTTGTGCTCGCCGAAGACCATCGCCGTCTCGGTGGAGGCGTCCTCGGACAGGTCGTAGCGGGCGATCTCCTGACCGCCGGCCTGGTTGACGACCCGGATGAACGCGTTGCGGACCTGTCCGAAGCTCTGGCCGCGGTTCTCGGCGTCGTGGATGGACACCGGGAACACGATCTTGTCGATCTCGGCGGGCACGGCGGCGAGGTTCACCTTGACGGTCTCGTCGTCGCCCTCGCCCTCGCCGGTGAGGTTGTCGCCGGTGTGCTCGACCGAGCCGTCCGGGCTCTTCAGGTTGTTGTAGAAGACGAAGTGCTGGTCGGAGGGGACCTTGCCGGAGGCTGCCTCGAGGAGCAGGGCGGAGGCGTCCAGGTCGTAGTCCGTGCCGGTGGTCGTGCGGACGTCCCAGCCCAGGCCGACCAGGACGGCGGTGAGGCCCGGCGCCTCCTTGCTGAGCGAGACGTTGCCGCCCTTGGACAGGGAAACTCCCACGGGGTACTCCTTCTTGACGTGTGCGTTCCGGGTCCGGAAGCGGACCCATCTAAAATCTACAACACTGTAGAAGGGAAGGGGCGTGGTCCCACGGATCTATACGATGTGCCCACGGGCAACGCAGGGCGGTGGAAGGGAGGCAGGGCGGTGACGGATCCCCATCAGCGTCCCCGGCGGGGGCAGGGCGAGCTGGAGGCGCTGGTGCTGGAGGCGCTGCGGGAGGCGGACGGTCCGGCGACGGCCGGCTGGGTGCAGGAACGCCTCGGCGGTGACCTCGCGTACACGACGGTGATCACGATCCTCACCCGGCTGCTGGGCAAGGGCGCGGTCACCCGGGAGCGGGTCGGCCGGTCCTTCGTCTGGACGCCCGCCTCGGACCAGGCGGGCCTGGCCGCCCGGAAGATGCGCAAGGTGCTGGACGCCGAGAGCGACCGCGAGGCCGTGCTGGCCAGTTTCCTCACCGGCCTCGGTCCGGACGACGAACGGCTGCTGCGTGACCTGCTGGATCAGGCTCATGGCGAGGAGGAAGACTGAAGCCTCATGGGGGTCTTCGTCTTTATGCCACTGGTGCTGCCGCTCACGGCATGGCCGGTCGCGCGCCTGGCCGAACAGCATCTGCATCCGCGCACCGCGACCCGGCTGCTGACCGCGATGGCCGCGGTGCTGGCGCTGTGCAGCACCGTGTGCCTGGGCCTGGTCATGGTCGTCGGCACCGCCCAGCTCCCCGGCAACCCGCTGCCCGACGGCTGGTCGGACCCCGAGGTGCGGGCGGCGGTGCCGTACGACGAGATCGTCGGCAAGGCCGCCATTCCCGCACTGTGCGCGGTGGTCGTCGCCTGCGGCCGGACCCTGTGGCGGCACGCCCGGGTACGCCGCCGCGCCCACCGCGCACTGGCCGGCCTGCCGAACACGGAGGTGGCCGTACTGCCGGACGCCGTGCCGTACGCGTACGCGCTGCCTGGGGGACGGGGCAGGGGTGTTCCGCGGATCGGCGGAGGCCGTCGGGGGAGTGGTGCGCTGCGTGGCGGTGCCTTGCGGGGCAGGGTGGTCCGTTGGACCGGTGGTGTTTTGCTTGCGGGCGTGGGCCGTTGGGTCGGTGACGCTCTGCGGGGCGGCGGACGCTGTCGGGGGAGTGCTGCTCTGCGTGGGGGCGACCGCTGTCGCGATGGCGGTGACTTGCTTGGCGGGGTGGGCCGTTGGGCAGGCGGTGTCTTGCGCGACAGCATCGGTCGTCGCAGTGGTGATGCTCTGGGGACTGGCGTCAGCCGTCGGGACGGCGGTGCTCCGCGTGGTCGTGCCGGTCGCCCTGTCCGTGGCCCGCGCGCGGGGCGTGTCGTGGTGACCACCGGCCTGCTGGACCAGTTGCGGTCGGCCGAGCGCCGGGCCCTGTTCGCCCATGAGCGGGCGCACCTCGCCGCCCGGCACGACCGATTCCTGCTCGCCGTGCAGCTCGCCGCCCGGGCCAACCCGTTCCTGCGGCCGCTGCGCACGGCCGTTGCGTACACGGCCGAGCGGTGGGCCGACGAGGAGGCCGCCCGGGCGATCGGCAGCCGCCGCACGGTGGCGAGGGCGATCGGCACGGCCGCCCTCGTCTCCCGGGGCACCCCGGTGTCCACGCTCGCGGGACTCGCCGCCCCGGGGCCGGTGCCGCGTCGGGTGGCGGCCCTGCTCGGCCCCGCACCCGCCGTCCGCACCTGGCCGTCGGTGTTCACCTCGGTCGGCCTCGCGGCGTGGGGCGCGGCCGCGGGAACGGCCGTGTCGGCGATGTCGTCCGCGAACTCGGCCGTCACGATGGTGCTCATCCTGCACGCGGCGACGCCCTTGTGAGGCCCACGGGTGCGGGCGGGCCACGGCCCGACGCAGTCGGCCGGGGCC
>NZ_JBHUQX010000725.1:0-2389 GCF_042674225.1 Streptomyces sp. NPDC056948 | reverse complement strand
CAACGAGGGCGATGGCGAACAGACCATCGGCTCCCCGGGCAGCGCCGCCGCGGCCCTGACCGTCGGCGCGGTCGACGACAAGGACGTGCTGGCCGACTTCTCCAGCCGCGGCCCCGGCATGGACGGCGCCCTCAAGCCCGACGTGACCGCGCCCGGCGTGGACATCACCGCGGCCGCGGCCCCGGGCAGCCAGATAGCCCAGGAGGTCGGCGAGAACCCGGCCGGCTATCTGACGATCTCGGGTACGTCGATGGCCACCCCGCATGTCGCGGGCGCGGCGGCGATCCTCAAGCAGCAGCACCCGTCGTGGAAGTACGCCGAGCTGAAGGGCGCCCTCACCGGCTCCACCAAGGGCGGCAAGTACACCCCGTTCCAGCAGGGTTCGGGCCGCATCCAGGTCGACCAGGCCATCAAGCAGTCCGTGACAGCCGAGCCGGGCTCGGTGAGCTTCGGCGTCCAGCAGTGGCCGCACACCGACGACAAGCCGGTCACCAAGGAGCTGACGTACCGCAACCTCGGTACGAAGGACGTCACGCTGAAGCTGGCGTCGACCGCCACCGACCCGAAGGGCGCGGCCGCCCCGGCCGGCTTCTTCAAGCTCGGCGCCACCTCGGTGACGGTCCCGGCCGGCGGCAAGGCCTCCGTCCCGTTCACCGTCAACACCAAGCTGGGCGGCACGGTCGACGGCGCGTACTCGTCGTACGTGACGGCGACGGGCGGCGGCCAGACCGTCCGCACGGCCGCCGCGGTGCAGCGCGAGGTCGAGTCGTACGACGTCACGCTGAAGTTCCTCGACCGTGACGGCAAGGCCGCCAAGAACTACAACGCCGACCTGGCCGGCGTCTCCGGCCTGGGCAACGGCAAGTTCTTCACGCCGTACGACGCGGACGGCACCGTCACCGCCCGTGTGCCCAAGGGCGGCTACATCCTCAACACGAGCATCTACGCGGGCGACGACCCGGAGAACTTCGAGGGCGCCGACTGGCTGGCCCAGCCCAAGCTGAACGTCGCCAAGAGCACGACGATCACGCTGGACGCCCGCAAGGCCAAGCCGGTGAACATCACGGTGCCGGACGCCGCCGCCAAGTCGGAGTTCGCCTCGGCCGACTACACGGTGGAGGCGGGGGACTCCAGCTTCGGCTTCGGCTGGTGGCTGGACTCGTACGCCGACCTCCGCACCGCGCACGTGGGCCCGCAGATCACCGACGGTTCGGTGACCCAGCAGTGGGACGCTCACTGGAGCAAGGGCGACAAGGAGCAGTACGACGTCACCGGCGGCGGTCCGGTCAAGCAGCTCGCCACCGGCTACACCAAGCACTACAAGGCGAGCGACCTCGCCACGGTGAAGGCGGGCCTCGGTGCCGCGGCGAGCGGCAAGAAGGGCTCGATCAGCGCCGTGGGCTGGCTGCCGTGGAGCAGCGGAGCCTCCTCGATCGGCTTCGAGCAGACCCTGCCGGGCACGCGGACGCTGCACCTGTCCACCCTGGGCGGCGTGAAGTGGGACTTCGACTTCGCCCAGCACGGCGGTGTCGACGCCGACGGCTTCCCGGTCTTCGAGGCCGGCTACTCGCTGGGCGACCAGAAGTTCACCGGCGGCAAGAGCTACTCGAAGACGTTCAACACCGCCGTCTTCGGGCCGCGCCTCAACACCGACTTCGGTCTGTTCCGTGAGGGCAACCAGATCCACGGTTCCGTGCCGCTGTTCGCCGACGGCAAGGGCAACCCGGGCTCCTCGGTGTTCACCTCGGCGAACACGACCCTGTACCGCAACGGCACCAAGGTCGGCAGCAACGACGACCCGCTGTCCGGCGGCGAGGCGTTCAAGGTCCCGGCCGGTGACGCCGAGTACAAGCTGACGACATCGGTCAAGCGCAGCGTCAAGGTCGCGGCGGCCTCCACCCGCATCGACGCGAGCTGGACGTTCCGCTCGAAGAAGACCACGGACCTCAAGCAGCTGCCCGCCTCCACGGCCCGCTTCAACGCGGCCACGGGTCTGGACAGCAAGGTCCCGGCCGGCAAGACGGTCAGCATCCCGGTCACCGTCGAGGGCGCGGCCAAGGGCAGCAACCTGAAGTCGCTGTCGGTCTACGTGTCGTACGACTACGGCAAGACCTGGAAGAAGCTCACCGTCAAGGACGGCAAGGTCAGCGTCAAGAACCCGGAGAAGGGGAAGGCCATCTCCTTCCACGCCAAGATCGCCGACAAGAAGGGCAACAAGTCGACGATCTCGATCTACAACGCGTACTACGGCAAGTGAGTACCCGTTAGCGGGCGGCCGGGCCCGCGGGAGCCACCGCGTACCGCCGGGCGGTAGGCGGGGTAAGGGCCGGGGGGGGGGCCCCCCCGCCCCCCCCCCGGGGGCCGCCCCGCCCCCCCGCCCCCGCACGCG
>NZ_JBHUQX010000724.1:0-2397 GCF_042674225.1 Streptomyces sp. NPDC056948 | reverse complement strand
CTTCACTTGGCCGTGAGGTGGTAGGCCGTGCGGCAATGGGTCATGCGGCAATGGGTCATGCGGCAACGGGCCATGCGACCGGGATCAGAAACGGTCCGGGGCGCGCTCCGGGAGCGGAGACCCGGGGAGTGCGTCCCGCTTCTGGTTCTTCCGTGCCTCCGCGTTCGAGGCGGCCGTCGCCTCGCAGGTCACGTCCTTCGCGGGGAGCTTGCCCGTGAGCAGGTAGCCGGTGACCGTGCCGTCCGTGCACGCGTTGCCGTTCGGGTAGACGCCATGGCCCTCGCCGCCCAGGACGGTGACCATCTTCGAGCCCTTCAGGTCGGCGTGCAGGGCCTGACCGCTGGGCAGCGGGGTCTGCGAGTCCCACTCGTTCTGGACGACCAGGGAGCCGACGTTGTTGTTCACCTCGGTCGCCGGTTCCACGGACTTGTCCCAGAACGCACAGGGCTTGATGCTGGACGCGAAGTCACCGTAGAGCGGGTGACGGCCCTTGTCCTCGATGGCGTCCTGCCGGTAGCTCTCAGGATCGCGGGACCACGCGGCCGAGTTGTCGCCGCACACCACGGCCCAGAGGCTCGCCGTCATGTTGTCGGGCGGCACCTCGGCGGCATCGGCGGCGGCGCCCGCCGTCCCGGTCCCCTCGGATCCGGCGAACGCCGCGAGTTTCTTCGCGGAGGCGGGCTCGCCGGCCGCGGCCTTCTTCAGCTCCACGATCGCCTCGGTGGCTTCCTGCGGGCTGAAGACCGCCCCGCGCATACCGCTCCGGATGTCATCACCGGTGGTCGGCTGCCCCTCCACCTCGATGGGCTTCTCGTCGGCCTGCGCGACCAGGTCCCAGAAGGTCCGGTCGACCTTCTTCGGGGTGTCACCGAGTCCGTACTTCTCCGAACGCTCGGCGGCCCACCCGGTCCAGCGGTCGAACGCGGGCTCGGCACCCTCCGCCCACCACTGGATCATCCCTCGCCAGGCGCGCGCCGGATCGACCGCGCTGTCCAGCACGAACCGGTCGGCCCGGCCCGGGAAGAGCTGGGTGTAGACGGCGCCCAGGTAGGTGCCGTACGAGTACCCCAGGTACGAGATCTTCTTCTCGCCGAGGATCGCCCGGAGCAGGTCCATGTCGCGCGCGGTGTTGCGCGTGGTGATGTGCGGGAGCGTGTCGCCCGCCTTCTCCTCGCACTTGTTCGCGACGTCACGTGCCCAGGCGACGTCCTTGTCGAACGTCTCCTCCTTGTACGGCCGCAGCCAGTTCTCCTCCTCCGGCTCCAGGCCGCAGGAGACCGGGCTGCTCCGTCCCACACCGCGCGGGTCGAAGCCGATGAGGTCGTACTTCTGCTCCGCGGACTCGGGGAGCCTCTCCTGCATCCCCAGCGGCATGTAGAGCCCCGGGGCCCCCGGGCCGCCGGGGTTGGAGAACAGAGCACCGCGTCGCTTGTCGGGCGCGGTGCTCTTGATCCGGGATATGGCTAAGTCGATCTGCTTGCCCCCGGGAACCCGGTAGTCCAACGGGACTTTGATCGTGGCGCACTCGAGTTCCGCCGGAGCGTCGGCTGCACAGCGCTTCCACTGCGGCTTCTGCTTCACATACCGGTCCAGCGCGCCCTTCGTGGCGGCGGACGAGGGGGCGGTCGACGGGGTGGCGGCCGGAGCGGCGGTGGCCGTCGAGGTGGCGAGCGCGGGAGCCAGCGTTGCCGTGACACTCACGGCCAGCAGGGGCGCGAGACGTCGTCTGCGCACGATATCGATCCTTCCGGTCACATGTTCGGACGGAAAAGATCCTTCCGGAACTGGATGCGCATGCGGATCACTCGCGAGGGCTGCACTCCCCTCCACCCTGGGAATGACACAACATCCGCGTGTGGTCCCCGAGTTGTACGGGGAGTGCGGTGCCGTGTCGTCTCGCGCTTCGCTCAGTCGCGGACGTAGACGAGCTTGCCGCGGACGCCGCGGCCCGAGAGCTCGACGAGCGCCGCCGGTACGTCGTCCAAGGCGATGCCGCGTGCCAGCATCGGATCAAGACGGTTCTCGACGGTCAGCGCGAGCAGGTCCGTCAGCATGCCGGACAGCCGCGCGCGGGCTCGTCCGTCCCCGACGGTGTACGCCGCCCCGAGTGCGATCTCGTGCACGGAGGGCGCCATGCCGAACGGCGGTACGGCGCCCAGGTCCGGTCGGCCGGCGATGGCTGCCAGGCCGCCTCCGTGCACCAGGAGGCGGAGGTTGGCGGTGGCGGAGTCGGCGCCGATGGTGTCGACCACGGCGTCCACACCCCGGCCGTCGGTCAGCTCCCGTACGCGCGTGGGGACGTCCTCGGTGCGGAAGTCGATGACCGCTTCCGCGCCGAGCGCCTCGACGTGCTCGGTGTTGTGCGCGGCCTCGGTGGCGAACACGCGGGCGCCGGAC
>NZ_JBHUQX010000723.1:0-2419 GCF_042674225.1 Streptomyces sp. NPDC056948 | reverse complement strand
CCTCGAACCGGCGCCTTCCCTGCTCCCCCGTTTTCCTGCTCCCCCGTGCGTTCCCCCGCAGGACCCCCGTTCGGTCGTCCCCCGGTTCTCCCCCGTGTCTCGCTCCCGCCGACATGGTCGGCGGAAGGAGCGGATCGCGGGCCGGCCCCGTTCCGGCGCCCCGTGTCGCCGGTGCCGGAGCCGTGCCCCTTTCCGTGTCTCCACTCTCTCGTTCCCGCCGGCCGTCCCCCATCCGCGCGCGTACTCAACTCCCCCACTAGGTACTGGTACTCAGCCCTGCGCACGCGGCACCAGAACGCTCTGTCAGTGGGGGCCGATAGAGTCCTTCGCATGGCACGGATTGCGGTGATCGGCGCCGGGATGGGCGCGCTGACGGCTGCCGCCCGGCTGGCCGTCGCGGGCCACCGGGTGGTGGTGTACGAGCGGACGGACACATACGGCGGAGCGCTGCGCCGCTTCGAGCGTGACGGGTTCTCCTTCGACACGGGCCCCGGCCTGCTCCCGCTCCCGGCCGTCTATCGCGATCTGTTCGTCAAGACCGGCAAGGAGCCGCTGGAGGCGTGCGTCGAGCTGGTCCAGGTCGACCCCTCGTCCTTGCACGTGTTCGCGGACGGCACCCGGGTTTCGCTGCCGAACGCCTCGCGCGCGGGCGTCGTCACCGCCCTGGACGAGGGCCTCGGCCCGGGCCACGGGAACCGGTGGGGCGACTTTCTGGTCCGGGCCCGCGAGGCCTGGGACCGCACGCGCCGGCCGCTCCTGGAGGAGCCGCTGTGGCCGAACTGGCAGGTGCTGGCCGAGCGGGACCCCTACCCGGCGGTGCCCCACAAGCGCCTGCTGCGCACCCGCCGGGCCGGCACGCTCGCCGAGATCGGCGCCTGGGAGCTGCGCGATCCCCGGCTCGCCGCACTCCTGGAGAGCCATGCCCTCACCCACGGCCTGGACCCCCGGGTCACCCCGGCGAGCGCGGCCGTACTGCCGTACATGGAGCACGCCTTCGGCGTCTGGTACGTGCGCGGGGGCCTGCGCGAGCTGGCGCGGGCGGTGTACGAGCGGTGTGTGGCCAGAAAGGTCGAGTTCCGTTTCGGCGCCGACGTGACCGGGGTGCTGGAGAAGGACGGGCACGCGTCGGGGGTGGAACTCGCCGACGGGACGGTCGCGGAGGCGGACTTCGTGGTCGCCGGTGTCGCACCCGGCACGCTGGACCGGCTGACGGCGGGGACCGTGGTGCGGGGCGACGGCGAGGTGCCGCCGCAGCCCGCGTCGGCCAGTCGGCTCACGGTGCTGCTGGGCCTGCGCGGCGCCCGCCCCGAGGACACGGCGCACCGCACGGTGGTGCACACGGCGGACCGGGAGGCCGAGTTGGACGCCCTGTTCGGCGCGGCGGGGGTCCACGCGCAGCCCACGGTCACGGTCCTGCGGCCCGACGACCCGGCGCTGGTCCCGGACCGGGACCACGAGGCGGTCACGCTCACGACAGTCGTGCCCGCCCGGCCCGGCGGGCACCAGGTGTCCTACGACGCCCTCGCCGACACCATGATCAGCGTCGCCGAACGCGCCCTACCCGACCTGCGCGAGCGTCTCCTCTGGCACGAGGTGCGCACCCCGGCCGATATCGCCGAGGCGACCGGCGCGGAGGGCGGGGCGGTGCCGGTGCAGGCACTGGCGGCGGCCGACGGGCGGCTGCTGCATCCGTCCAACAGCACGCGCGTGCCCGGCCTGTTCACCGTCGGCGGCTGGGCGCACCCCGGCGGCGGACTGCCGCATGCGGGCATGTCGGGCGCGCTGGTCGCGGGACTGGTCGTAGAGGGGCCGGGGTTCCGGGGCTCCCAGTGAGCCCACCGCCCCCGGCGGGGTTCAGGCCTCAGAAACGGTACTGCTCGTCGAAGCCGTTGCCCTGCGTCTGCTGCCCGTTGCCCTGGTAGGGGTAGGGCTGCTCCGGCGGAAGCTCCTGCCCGTACTCGTCGGTGCGCTGCTGCGGGACCCACACACCGCCGGGCGGGTTCTCGCCGCCGTAGGTGCCGGCGTACTGGTCCTGGCCGTAGCCCTGCTGCTGGCCGTAGTACTGCTGGTCGCCGTAGCCGGTGTCGTACGAGGTCCCGTCGTAGGTGGGATTGCCGATGTACGGGTCGGAGTAGGCGGCGTACTGCTGCTGGCCCGTGGCGTCGTAGCCCTGCTGCTGGCCGTAGGCGGAGTAGTCGTAGGCGTAGGACTGGTCGGTGCCCTGGGCCGTGGCGGCGTACTGGTCCTGGGGCGGGCCCTGGTGGTACCCGGTGTCGCCGTAGACGCCGTAGGAGCCGGTGTCGTCCGGGATGGGCTGCGGCTCGTACACGGCGGTGGTCTCGGCGGCCGTCGGCTGGACCGGACGCGCGGGGGTGAAGACGTCGTCGCGGTCGTAGTCGTCGACCTGGCCGTAGGAGGC
>NZ_JBHUQX010000722.1:0-2427 GCF_042674225.1 Streptomyces sp. NPDC056948 | reverse complement strand
GCCGGGACGTCCGGGCTCAGCCGTCCAGCCCCTCGTGCCCCACATGGGAAACACCCCGCACATTGAGCTGGTCCTGCACATCGTCGAGCAGTTCGCGCAGCAACTCGGAGAGCGCCTCGCGCCGCTCCGGGCCCAGGCGTTCCAGGAGCTGTGCCTCGCGGACGAGCACCCGGTCCACGGTGCGCTCCACCAACTCGTGTCCGGCCGGGGTCAGTTCGACCAGCACGGCGCGGCTGCGGCCGGGGGCGGGGCGGCGGGTGACCAGGTCGTCGCGCTCGGCGCGCGCGACCCGCTGCGAGATGGCGCCCGCGGTGACCAGGGAGTGCCCGGCGAGGTCCCGGGTGCTCAGGGTGTAGGGCGGCCCGCTGCGGCGCAGCACGCTGAGCAGGTCCAGGGTGGCCGGGTCGACCCCCGCCTCGGCGAGCACCCGCCGGCGGTCGTCCCCGAAGTGCTTGGCGAGCTGCCAGATCCTCGTGACCACGCCGATGGAGCCCACCGGAGTCTGGGGCCGCTCACGGCTCCAGGCAGCCGCGATGGCGTCCGCCGGGTCGTCTCCCGCCGGCCTGCGATCGCTTTCCTCTGATGCCCTCATGAGCTCACCCTCCAACACTGACCTGCTACATTTAGATCTGAATTTAGCACTAAACATGCGCGCTTCGGCGCACCGTCGAAACCGAGTGGTGATATGCGCACAGAGACACGGAAAGCGAGTCCGAAGGCCGGGGCGGAGGCCGGGGCCGCCACCGCGACCGGCCCTCCCCGAGCCACCGGGCGGGACTGGGCGGGACTCACCGTGGTCCTGCTCGCGATGTTCATGAGCCAGATCGACATGTTCATCGTGAACGTCGCGGCTCCGGGGATCCAGGCGGACCTGAACGCCGGGTTCGGCCAACTCCAGTTCGTCATCGACGGTTACGTGATCGCCTACGCAGCGGGCATGGTAACCGGCGGCCGGCTCGGCGACCGGATCGGCCGCAAGCGCACCTTCCAGTACGGGGTGGCCACCTTCACCCTGACCTCCCTGCTGTGCGCGCTGGCGCCCAGCCCGGCCACGCTGATCGCGGCCCGGGTCCTCCAGGGCCTGTCGGCCGCCGTGATGACACCGCAGGTGCTCTCCCTCATCCGGGCCGTCTTCGTGCACGAGCGCGACCGGGCCCGAGCGGTCGGAGCCTACGGTGCCTCCATCGGAGCGGGCGTCATCGCCGGCCTCGTCGGCGGCGGCCTGCTGCTCGACCTCGACGTGGCCGGTCTGGGCTGGCGCATGATCTTCCTGATCAATGTGCCGATCGGCGCGGCGATCCTGTGCGCGGCCGTGCCCGCCGTCACCGAGAGCCGCAGCGCCGATCTGCCGCGGCTCGACATCATCGGCGCCGTCTTCACCGCCGTGTTGCTGCCGCTCGTGCTCATCCCGCTGATCCTCGGCGGTGAGCACGGCTGGCCCTGGTGGACGTACGGCTGCTTCGCCCTCAGTGCGGCCGGCGCCATGGTCTTCCTGCGCTGGGAGCGCCGGACGGAGGACCGGGGCAACGACCCGCTGCTGCCGAGCCGACTGCTGCGGGCCAAGGGCTTCCCGCTGAGCATGGGCACCGTGCTGCTGTTCTTCTCCGGCAACGCCGGGCTGTTCCTGGTCCTCACCTACCACCTCCAGTCGGGCCTCCGGCTGACGCCGCTGGCCGCGAGCATGGTCTTCGTGCCGCTCGGCCTCGGCTTCATCGTCGCCTCGGCGGCCTGCCGCAGGCTCGCCGCCCGGTTCGGCATCGGGGTGTCGGTGGCGGGCGGCCTCGTCATGGCGGTCTCGCTCGCGGCCGTGCCCGCCGTCACCGGCCTGGACGGCACCGGCCAGGCGATCGGGCTGGCAGCGGTGATGGGGGTCTCCGGATTCGGGCAGGGCCTGGTCGTCGCGCCCCTGGTGGACACCGTCCTCTCCCGGGTCCACCCGGACGACGCCGGCGCCGGATCGGGTGTGCTGAACACCGTCACCCAGGCGGGCATGGCCTTCGGTGTAGCGGTCATCGGGGCCCTGTACCGCGGCTTCCTGGGTACCAATCCACAAGCGCCGGGTCCGGACACCGGCTTGGCCGACTTCGCGGAGGCCTTCGACCTCACCGCGTACGTCCTCGCGGCACTGGCCGTCGGCACCGCGCTGCTCGCCGTACGGCTGGGCCGCGTCCCCGCCGGCGCGCAAGGCCCGGCAGGTGCGGATGCCGAGGGTGTCCAGGTCCCGGACGACCGCCGCGCCGTACACCCGGACGAGCTCGCGGGCGCCGACGCGCGCGGCGGCGACAGCGACGCCGGCCGCGTCCGCCGCACGGACCGGTAGCCTCCGCCCGCGGCAGGCGGCCCGGCGTTCACCGATCCGTCCCTTCGCCGGTCCGGCCGAGGCGACGCAACGCGTCCCCGTGCGCGACGGCCCCGACGGTGCTCCGC
>NZ_JBHUQX010000721.1:0-2468 GCF_042674225.1 Streptomyces sp. NPDC056948 | reverse complement strand
GTGATCTCCTCCGCAACCGAAACCGCCGTGTTCGGGACGAGTCTCACTCGTACCAGTAGGCGGCCCGGATCCCCTCGTTCGAGCCGGTCCACCAGACCTCCATGCTCCCCGGGATGCGCGACACCGCCGCGAGACCGTCGCCGGAGGCGCTGTTGTCCGGGGCGAGCCGGTAGCGCGCCCAGGGATGGCCGTCGTACCAGTACGCGCCCTCGACGGACCCGCTGTCAGCGGCCCACCACACCTCCATGCTGCCGGGGACGCGGGAGACCGAGGCGAGGGCGGTGCCGCGGTAGGCGCTGCCGTCCGGGGCGAGCCGGTAGCGCGCCCAGGGGTGACCGTCGTACCAGTACGCACCCTCGACCGACCCGCTGCCGCCGGGCCACCACACCTCCATGCTGCCTTCGATACGGGACACGGCGGTGATGCCTCCGACGACGGACGCGCTGTTGTCCGGGGCGAGTTGATAGCGCGCCCAAGGGTGGCCGTCGTACCAGTACGCACCCTCGACCGACCCGTTCGGGCCGGTCCACCAGACTTCCATGCTGCCGGGAATCCGGGACACCGCCGTCATGCCCCCGTTGAAGGCGGCGCTGCCGTCCGGGGCGAGCTGGTAGCGGGCCCACGGATGGCCGTCGTACCAATACGCGCCCTCCACCGAATGGTTGGGGCCGATCCACCAGATCTCCATGCTGCCGGGGATCCGGGACACCGCCGTGAGGGCGGCGCCGATCCGGGCACTGCCGTTCGGAGCGAGCTGGTAGCGGGCCCACGGATGGCCGTCATACCAGTACGCGCCCTCGACCGACCCGTTCGGGCCGATCCACCACACTTCCATGCTGCCGGGAATCCGCGATACGGCCGTGACGGCGCCGGCTTCTCTCGCGCTGCCGTTCGGGGCGAGCTGGTAGCGGGTCCACGCACCGCCCTCGTACCAGTAGGCCCCCTCGACCGATGCCCCCGGGCCGATCCACCACACTTCCATGCTGCCCGGGATCCGGGACACCGCCGCGACGCCCGTGTCCGCGTCCGCGCTTCCCCCGGGTGCCACCTCGTACTGCTGCCATGAAGCACACATGTCCGCTCCTTCACCCCTCCGAGGTCGTGCACGCAAAGTAGCAACGTGGACACGCAGAGGCATCGGCGTGAGGTCGGCAGTCAGAGCACGATGTACCACCTCGGTCGCGAGCGGGACACCGGCCCACCTCCCTGACACCCCCTCACCCGGGCCATCCCCTATGCTTCTACGCTCTTGTAGAAATTATTGCAGAACGTCAGTACACGCATGTGAAGGAGTGGACGCCACCATGGTGTTCAAACGACTGCTCGGCGCGCTCGGCGTCGGCGGCCCCACCGTCGACACGGTCCTCGACCCGGCTCCCGTCCGGCCCGGCGGCACGCTCACCGGCCAGGTCCAACTCGTGGGCGGCAAAGCCGACTTCGACATCGAGCACATCTCCCTGGAGCTGGTGGCCCGGGTCGAGGCGGAGCACGAGGGCGGCGAGAGCGAGGGCGTCGTCGCCTTCGACCGCATCACCGTGGGCGGCGGGTTCCGGCTCGCCGAGGGCGAGCAGCGCGATGTGCCGTTCAGCCTGACCCTGCCGTGGGAGACTCCGGCGACCCAGTTGCACGGGCAGAGCCTGGGCGTCGTCCTCGGCGTGCGCACCGAGCTGTCGGTGGCGGGTGCGAAGGACAAGGGCGATCTGGACCAGCTGATCGTCGCTCCGCTTCCGGTGCAGGAGGCCGTGCTCGAAGCACTGGGCGGGCTCGGGTTCGGTTTCAAGTCGGCCGACCTCGAGTACGGGCGCATCGGCGGCACCGGCCAGCGACTGCCGTTCTACCAGGAGATCGAGCTCGTCCCGTCACCCCGGTACGCGCAGCAGGTCAACGAGATCGAGCTGACGTTCCTGGCGAACCCGGGCGGCATGGAGGTCGTACTGGAGGCGGACAAGCGCGGCGGCTTCCTGTCGTCAGGCCACGACGCGCTCACCCGCTTCAACGTCTCCCACGAGGGTGTCGAGCACCAGGACTGGCCCGCGATCGTCGACGGCTGGATCCAGCAACTCGTCGAGCACCGGGCGTCGTACGGCTCCCCCGTGGGCTTCGGCTCCCCCGCCGCGTTCGGCCCGGGCAGCCACGGGCAACACCATGACGGCCACCGCTCGGGCCCCGGCATGGGAACGGCCGTCGCCGCAGGCGCGGCCGGGCTCGCCGCCGGCATGGTCGCCGGCGAAGTCGTCGACGAGGTCGGGGACTTCTTCGAGGGCGACGAGGAAGAGGAGGGCTGAGGCCGGGCTGGCGTCGAGCTGGAGCTGCCGACTGACGCCGGGCTAGCGTCGGGCTGCGGCTGCCAGCTGACGCCGGGCTGAGGCGGGGCGGCCCGATACCCGCGCAGGACGCGGGGCTTGGGCTGCTGCGTCCCGGCCGGGGGTCCGGCGGGGAGGCCCCGGGCCGACGCCGGCCCGGGGCAC
>NZ_JBHUQX010000720.1:0-2472 GCF_042674225.1 Streptomyces sp. NPDC056948 | reverse complement strand
CCTCCCGTCACAGAGGTGTCACAGGTCGCCGGAGGCCTGTCGATTCACGCCGGGCGCAGCCACACCGTCGACAGCGGCGGCAGGGTCAGACGGATGCTGGCCGGGCGGCCGTGCCAGGGCTGGGCCTCGGGCTTGACCGGGTCGGGGTTGGTGATGTCGCTGCCGCCGTAGCGGGCGGCGTCGGTGTTCACGGCCTCGTGCCAGGCGGGGACGTCCTCGGGCACGCCCAGGCGGTAGTCCTGGCGGATGACCGGCGCGAAGTTCGACACCGCCAGGATCGGGGTGCCCTCCGGGTCCAGCCTGAGGAACGCGAGGACGTTGTCGTCGGCGGCGTCCCCGACGATCCACTCGAAACCGGCCGGGTCGGTGTCGAGGCGCCACAGCGCCGGGGTGGCCCGGTAGACGGTGTTGAGGTCGCGGACCAGGTCACGCACGCCCCGGTGGTCGGGCTCGGCCCCGTAGCCGGGGTCCAGCAGCCACCAGTCCGGGCCGTGCGCCTCCGACCACTCGGCGCCCTGGGCGAACTCCTGCCCCATGAACAGCAGTTGCTTGCCCGGGTGGGCCCACATGAAGCCGAGGTAGGCCCGGTGTCCGGCCCGCTGCTGCCACCAGTCGCCGGGCATCTTCGACACCAGGGAGCGCTTGCCGTGCACCACCTCGTCGTGGGAGATCGGCAGGACGTAGTTCTCGCTGTACGCGTACACCATCGAGAAGGTCATCTCGTGGTGGTGGTACTTGCGGTGCACCGGCTCATGGGTCATGTACTGGAGCGAGTCGTGCATCCAGCCCATGTTCCACTTCAGCCCGAAACCGAGCCCGCCGAAGCCGCTCGGGCCCTCGTGGTGGGTGGCCCGCGTGACCCCGTCCCAGGCGGTCGACTCCTCGGCGATCGTGACCACGCCGGGCACCCTGCGGTACACCGTCGCGTTCATCTCCTGCAGGAACGCCACCGCGTCCAGGTTCTCCCGGCCGCCGTGCTCGTTGGGCGTCCACTGCCCCGCCTCGCGCGAGTAGTCGAGGTAGAGCATGGACGCCACCGCGTCCACCCGCAGCCCGTCGATATGGAACTCCTCGCACCAGTACAGGGCGTTCGAGACCAGGAAGTTGCGCACCTCCCGCCGCCCGAAGTCGAACTCCAGCGTGCCCCAGTCGGGATGCGCGGCCCGCAGCGGATCCGCGTGCTCGTACAGAGGCCGCCCGTCGAACTCGGCCAGCGCCCAGTCGTCCCGCGGGAAATGGGCCGGCACCCAGTCCATGAGGACGCCGATCCCGGCCCGGTGCAGCGAGTCGACCAGGTGCCGGAAGTCGTCCGGGGTGCCGAGGCGGGCCGTCGGCGCGTAGAAGCCGGTGACCTGGTAGCCCCAGGAGCCGCCGAACGGATGCTCCGCGACCGGCATCAGCTCGACGTGCGTGAAGCCCAGGTTCTTCACGTACCCCGGGAGCTGATCGGCCAGTTGCCGGTACGTCAGTCCCGGGCGCCAGGAGGCCAGATGCACCTCGTACACGGAGAACGGCGCCTCGTGCGCCGGGGCCTGAGCACGCCGGTCCAGCCACTCGGCGTCGCCCCACTCGTACTCCGAGGACGTGATGACCGACGAGGTCGCGGGCGGCACCTCCGTGCGGCGGGCCAGCGGGTCGGCGCGCAGCGTCCTGGAACCGTCGGGGCGGGTGATGTCGAACTTGTACAGCTCGCCCTCGCCGATGTCCGGCAGGAACAGCTCCCACACGCCCGACGAGCCCAGCGACCGCATGGCGTGGCCGGTGCCGTCCCAGAAGTTGAAGGTGCCGGCGACGCGCACGCCGCGCGCGTTCGGCGCCCACACCGAGAAACGGGTGCCGGTCACGCCCTCGTGGGTCGTCGGGTGCGCGCCCAGCGCCGTCCACAGCTCCTCGTGCCGGCCCTCGCCGATCAGATGCAGGTCGAGGTCGCCCAGCGTGGGCAGGAAGCGGTAGGCGTCCTCGGTGTCCAGGACCGTGCCCTCGTACGTGACGAGCAGCCGGTACACCGGCACCTCCCGCAGCGGCAGCAGCCCGGAGAAGAACCCCTCCCCGTCGTCGTGCAGCTCCGCCCGCAGTTCCCCGGCGACGACGGTCACCGACAGGGCGTACGGCCGGAACGCCCGGAACGCGACCCCGCCGGGCACGGGGTGCGCGCCGAGCACGGTGTGCGGGTCGTGATGCGTCCCGCCGAGCAGCCGCTCCCGGTCCACCGCGTCGACCGCGGGCGAGACGGCGATCTCCATCTCCGGCGGGACGACCTGGGCGGGGGCGGCCTTCCGGGCAGCGGCCTTTCCGGCGCCCGCGGTCTCGGCAGGGGCCTTCTTGGCGGGGGCCTTCTTCGCCGCGGCCTTCTTGGCAGGGGGGTTGGCGGCCGTGGTCCTGGTGGCCGCGGCCTTCGCGGTGGTGGCCTTCTTGGCGGCGGCCTTCGTGGTCGTCGCCTTCTTCGCGGCCGTCTTCTTCACGGTCGTCTTC
>NZ_JBHUQX010000719.1:0-2478 GCF_042674225.1 Streptomyces sp. NPDC056948 | reverse complement strand
GGCCTGCGGGCCGCGCCCCCTTCCCGTTCACGCCGCCTCGGCCTCCAGCTCGAACCAGACGGCCTTGCCCACTCCGTGCGGCCTGACGCCCCAGGAGTCGGCGAGGGTCTGCACAAGGAACAGGCCCCTGCCGTTCGTACCGTCGTCGGCGATCGGTACGCGCAGCCGGGGTCTGCGGGCCACGAAGTCCCGTACCTCCACCCGCAGTCCACGCGGTCCGACCGTGGCCGTCAGGACCGCGTCGCGATCGGTGTGGACGATCGCGTTGGTGACGAGTTCGCTGGTGAGCAGTTCCGCTACGTCCGATCGTCCGGTCCTCCCCCACTGCCCGAGCAGCTCCCGCAGGGCCCTGCGGGCTTCCGGCACGGCCCGCAGGTCCGCCCGCCCGAGTCTGCGCCTCAACTGAGGCACGGGCACCTGCTCCGTGTCGTCGTCGGTCTTGTCCTCCACCGTCTTCGCCGAGAAGGCCCCTATCGTTATGGGACCGCCTCCCCGTGCCTGCCTCTCCATGACCCCCGCCCGCGCGCCGATGTCGGTTCCCCTCCTGCTCGAACACGTTCACGGGGATCCATGCCCCATCGGACACGCGGCAGTCATGTCGAGTCGTCAACGACCGGGTGTTCGGCCAATCGGACGGGACCGGCGGGCCGGGCTGCGGGCCGCTGAGCGGTACGGCGGTGGCGGGGAGGGGGACAAGAGGGTAGCCGGTACATGTCCTCGGGCGGATCGTGACCGCAGGAGATCGGCCGATGTGCCGATGGCCGGCTGCCGTTCCTTGCGTACGCGACGAAGGAGTGGGGCAGCCGGCCCCCGTGCGCGGCGGTCCGGTGAAGTTGGCCGAAGTACGACGGTCTTCCCCGGGCCCCTGACCGGAACAAGGCCGTCCTCCCGACCCCCGTGGCGGGAGGACGGCCCTGGTTCTCTCCGGTGGTCGCTCGGTCAGTACAGCTTCTTGACGGCGGTGGTGGTCGTCTTCTTGAAGGCGGCCACGGGGGCGTCACCGAAGTCGCCCATCTGTCCCCACTCGACGACGGTGACGGTCCGGCCGTCCTGTCCGACGGACAGCAGCGCGATGTCCGTGGCCCCCCAGGAGGTCTCGGTGTGCAGTCCGCGGACCCGGGCGCCCTCCTCGACCGGCAGCGAGCCGTAGTCCCGGCCCTCGGCCTCGATGTCGGGGGAGGACTCCTCGATGCGGTCGGCGCAGGTGCGGATCAGGTCGTCGTAGTGCTTCGCCAGGGCCTTGGCCTGGGCGGCTGTGCCCGTCACGACGGTCAACTGCACGGCGCTGGTGTCCAGGTCGGTCCGGAACGTCCGGTGCCGGTAGTCGTAATCGAGCACGCCCTCCGTACTGACGCAGAAGCCGAGTTCCTCCGGGAACCCTTCGGTGACCGGCCCGGCGGTCCAGGACGACGTCGGGTGCGGCGGCAGCTGGGACGCCGACAGGAACTTGGGCGCGGCGGCCTTCGGCGCGGCGCCGGCGGCCGGTGCCGTGAGGACCGTGCCCGCCGCGAGGGCGGCGACGGTGAGTGCGGTGAGAGCGCTCGTTCGGATGCGCATGGACATGGGTGTTCCCCCGTGGATGACTGCGTGGACGTGGATGCCGCGGCGAGGCCGGAGGTCGGCCCGGGCCTGGTCGGTGCGACACCAAGAGCATCAGCGGTCACAGCGTCCGGGCGCAACAGCCGACGGCCGATCGGGCACGGTGGAACCATCCCAGCCCGTCTGACGTGCAGGTACAGGGATGCCTGGGATGCCGTCCCGGGCCGGGTCGGACCTTACGAGGCGGGGGAAACGTGTCGGCACAGGACGACGTGGACGACGTCGGGGAGTTCGCGGCGCTGCTGAGGGCGCTGAAGGAGCGCACGGACCGCAGCTACGGTTCGCTGGCCCGCCGTCTGGCCATGAACACCTCGACCCTGCACCGCTATTGCGCGGGCGAGGCGGTCCCTGTCGACTTCGCCCCCGTGGAGCGTTTCGCGGCGCTCTGCGGAGCGACCCCGGAGGAACGCCTGGAACTCCACCGCCGCTGGCTCCTGGCGGTGGCGGCACGCCGGCGGCCTCGTACGGCGAGTGCGGTGCAGGAGGCGGACTCTGCCGGGGAGGAGGCGGCGGTTCCTGCCGGGGAGCAGGGCGATCCGTCCCCGCTCCCCCGCCGCCCCTGGTACCGCCGCAGACGCGTCGTGGCCGGGCTGGCCGCCGCCGGTGCGTTGCTCGCGACGCTCGGGAGTCTGTCCGCGCTGCCGGACGGACGGCGCCCCGCCGCCGACCGTGCCCGTACGGCCGGACCCGCCGCGTCCGGCACGACGGAGGCGAAGGCACCGGACCGAAGCAGCACCTCGCCCACCCCGAGCGACTCCCCCACCACCAAGCGGCCTTCGGCTTCCGCCACCCCGAAGAAGAAGCCCACCCCCCCCCCCCCCCCCCCCCCCCCCCCCCCCCCCCCCCCCCGGGCAAAAAACCCCCCGCCACACACCCCCG
>NZ_JBHUQX010000718.1:0-2515 GCF_042674225.1 Streptomyces sp. NPDC056948 | reverse complement strand
GTCGGGGCCGGAACGCCCCGAGCGGACCTCACATGTGCACCACGGGCGCCGCGTCGGGGTCGGTGGCCGGTACGTCGCGCCGGTAGAGGATGACGCTGATGACCAGACCGGCGGCGAAGAAGGCAGCCGACCACCAGTAGGCGGTGGAGTAGCCCTCAAGACCGGCCTGCGCGAGGACGGCGGGGTCCTTGGGGTTCCGGCCGGCCAGGCAGTCGGTGACGGCGCTGGTGGAGAGGGTGTTGAGCAGGGCGGTACCGAGGGAGCCGCCGACCTGCTGCATGGTGTTCACGGCGGCGGAGGCGACACCGGCGTCCTCGGCCTTCACCCCGGCCGTGGCCAGGCTCATGGCCGGGGCCATCACCAGGCCGAGGCCGAGTCCCGCCACGATCAGCGGGGGCAGGATGTCGGTGGCGTAGCCGCTGCTGAGGCCGAGACCGGTCAGCCACGCCATGCCGGCCGCGGCGAGGCCCATGCCCAGCGGCACGACCGCCTTGGGGCCGATGCGGGGGATCAGCACGGTGGAGGCGAGCGTCGAGGACAGCATGAGCGCGCCGACCATCGGCAGGAAGGCCAGTCCGGTCTTGATGGGGGTGTAGCCCAGGCTCTGCTGCAGGTAGTAGGTGAGGAAGAGGAAGACACCGAACATGCCGGCGCCGGTGATCAGGATGGAGACGAAGGAGGCGCCGCGGTTGCGGTCGAGCAGGACGCGCAGGGGCAGCAGAGGGTGGGTGGAGCGGGTCTGCCACCAGGTGAACGCGGCGAGCAGGACAGCGCCGGCGACCAGGAAGCCCCAGGTCTGCACCGAGCTCCAGTCGTGGCTCTCGGCGTTCGCGAAGCCGTAGACCAGGCAGAACAGGCCGCCGGAGACGAGGACCGCGCCGGGGATGTCGATGGTGGCGCTCTTGTCGCGGGTGGTGCGCTGAAGCAGGAGCATGCCGCCGACGCAGGCGACAGCGGCGAAGACCAGGTTGACGTAGAGGGTCCACCGCCAGTCGAGGTGCTCGGTCAGGAAACCGCCGAGGAGCAGGCCGATGGCGCCGCCCGCGCCGGCGATGGCGCCGTACACGCCGAAGGCCTTGGCGCGTTCCTTGGCGTCGGTGAAGGTCGTGGTCAGCAGGGACAGGGCGGCCGGGGCGAGCAGGGCACCGAACAGACCCTGCGCGGCCCGCGCGACGATGAGCACCTCGAAGCTGCCGGCGGCACCTCCCAGCGCGGAGGCCCCGGCGAAGCCGACCAGGCCGACCAGGAAGGTCATCTTCCGCCCGAACAGGTCGGCTATGCGTCCGCCGAGCAGCAGCAGGCTGCCGAAGGCGAGCGCATAGGCGGTGACGACCCACTGCCGGTCCCCGTCGGAGAAGCCCAGATCCTTCTGGGCCGAGGGAAGCGCGATGTTCACGATCGTCCCGTCCAGCACCACCATGAGCTGGGCCAGCCCGATGACGGCGAGGATCCACCAGCGATGAGGCGATGGTGTGTCGGCGGACGGAAGGGCGGACACGGGGGCCGCGCCGGCCGTGTCGGTGGAGGTCTTGGGCATGACGGAACTCCAGAAGAAGCAGGGCAAGGGGATCGGACGTCCGGTGGTGATGCGGTGCGGGACGGCTGCGTCGACGGAGCTCGTCACGTGGACCGGCCGGTGTGATGGCCGGTGATCCGGTCGAGTGACCTCGCGGACTGTCTGACACCCGTCAGATTAGTCTGAATCTGACAGGTGTCAAGTAAGCTGGCGGAGGGTCCCTAGGATGGCCCGGAGCACGAACAGCGCAGGACGCACGCATGGAGGCAGTCGTGGGAGCAAGAGCCGAATCCGCTCGACGGCCGGGGCGCCCCGGCGCTGACACTCCCGCGGTCCCCGCGGAGGAGAGCATCCTGCGGCGCGGGCTGGAGGCCTTCGCCGAACTGGGCTACGACCACGCCTCCGCGCGCGAGCTGGCCCGTCGCCTGGGCGTCAGCCACAACTTCATCAACGACCGGTACGGCTCCAAGGCCGCCTTCTGGCGCGCGGTGGTGGACCACGCGCTGGGAGCGCAGCTCGCGCGCCTGCCGCAGGTGGATGACGCGGTCGACGACGCCGAGGCCCTGCGGCGCATCATCACCGGCTTCTACCGGACCGCCGCGGACGAGCCGTTGATGGGACGGCTCTTCGTCAACGAGTTCACCCGGGACACCGAGCGGCTGGACTACCTGTACGAGAACTACATCGCGCCGACCCTGCAGCTCATGGCGCCCGGCATCGAGCGGCTCGTGGCCGCGGGGCGTATGGCGCCCGTCCCGATGGACGTGCTGTTCTTCGCGGTCATCCCGCCCGTCTCGGGAATGGTGGAGGTCCCTCTGGCGCGCCGCCTCGGCCGGCCCGACGACGCCTCACCGGAACAGCTCACGGCCACGGCGGAGGCACTGGCGACGTTGGTGGTCAACGGCCTGCTGGGCTCGGGATCAGCGACGTGAGCCGACGTCGGGACGCCGGGGCGGGAAGCGCCGCACTCGCGCTTCCCGCCCTCCCCAGTGACACCCC
>NZ_JBHUQX010000717.1:0-2516 GCF_042674225.1 Streptomyces sp. NPDC056948 | reverse complement strand
GGGGAGCACCGCCCGGCACAGGCACCGGCCGGCGACCTCACCACCAGCGTCTACTTCTTCTCCTCCGCACAGGGCGACCTCGGATCCGACTACGACCTGATCCTGGCCGCCGCCCGCGAGGCGGACGCACTGGGCTACGAGGCGATCTGGACGCCGGAGCGGCACTTCCATGAGTTCGGGGCGCAGTACCCCAACCCGGCGGTGCTGAGCGCGGCCCTGGCGACCGCCACCGAGCGCATCCACATCCGGGCGGGCAGCGTCATCCCGGCTTTGCACAACCCCCTGCGCCTGATCGAGGACTGGCGGATCGTCGACCGGATCTCGGGCGGCCGGATCGGGGTGTCCTTCGCCCCCGGCTTCCACCCCAGCGACTACGTGCTGGCCCCCGACCGGTTCGCGGGCCGCCGCGACACCTTCGAGGCCGATGTCCGCCGGCTCCGTACGCTCTGGTCCGACGGCGTCGCACCGGACGCCGTCGACGGCACGGGCGGCCGGATCCAGGTGTCGCTGTACCCGAGGCCCGTCCAGCCGGACCTGCCGACCTGGCTGACCGCGACCTCGAACGACGAGAGCTTCCGCCGGGCCGGCGCGCTGGGCGTCAACCTCCTCACCGCCCTGCTGGAGCTGAAGGTCGACGAACTCGCCGACAAGGTCCGGATCTACCGCAAGGCGCGCGAGGAAGCCGGGCACGACCCCGAGACCGGTCGCGTCACCCTGATGGTCCACTGCTACGTGGGCGAGTCGGAGGACATGGTGGAAGAGGTCTGCCACGACCCCTTCCTGCGCTATCTGCGCAGCCACACCCAACTGCTCGGCACGCTCACCGCCGCCCTGCCGGAGGAGCAGATCGACCTGGACCGGGCCAGTCCGAGGGACGTCGACGCCATTCTGCGGCGTGCCTACCGGAAGTTCCGCGGCGAGCGTGCCCTGCTGGGCGATCCGGCCACGGTGCGGCAGCGCTGCGAGCTCCTGCGCGAGGCCGGGGTGAACGAGATCGGCGCCCTGGTCGACTTCGGCCTGACACAGCGCCAGGTCCTGGGCAGCCTGCGGCGGCTGGCCAGGCTCCGGGACGACATGGCGGGAACCGGCGCCGCGACCGCCAGCCGATGAGCGGCGTGTTCAGACGGTTCCTGACCGCCACCGCGGTCTCGGACACCGCCAACGGCGTCTTCGCCGTGGCGGCGACGATCACGGCGGCCGCGGCGTCGCACTCGGCGATGGCGGTGGCCGCGGTCACGGTCGCGGCGACTCTCCCGTGGCTGATCGTGGCGGTGCCGGCCGGTGTCCTGGTGGACCGGATCGGGGCGGTCCGCGCCGTCACCCTCGCCAACCTCGGACGCTGCGTGGCGATGTTCGGCCTCGCGGGACTGATCTGGGCCGACGTGGCGCTCGAGGTCACCGTCCCGGTGCTGGTCTTCGTGGTCTCCTGCCTCCAGACCGTGGTCGACACCGCGGCCGAGGTCGTGACGGCGAACGCGGTCGACGACTCGCGCCGCACCCGGGCGAACGGTCTGCTGGCCGTGTCGACCCGGCTGTTCTACCAGTTCCTGGGCCCCGCCCTGGCGGGCGTGCTGGTCGACGTCGACCACGTGCTGCCCAGCGTGCTGTCCGGTGCGGCATGCCTGGCCGCCGCGCTGGTCGCCGCCCAGTTGCCGCGCACCGAGGCCGGTGTGCGGTCGGACTCGGACGAAGGCTCCACGGGTTTCTGGGACGGGGCGCGGATCGTCTTCTCGAAGCCGATCCTCGCGACCATCGTCGCCGTGGGCGGTCTGACGACGATCGCCAACAGCATCTTCTTCACCCTCCTGGTCGTGTACGCGATCACGCCGGGCCCCCTCGGACTGTCCGCCTCGCAGTACGGCTTTCTCGTCGGCGCCATCGGGGTGGGCGCGGCCGTCGGTGCCGTGATGACCCACCGCGTGGAACGGTGGCTGGGCCGGAGCATGACCCTCACCCTCACCCGGGTGGGCTGGGCGCTGGTCTTCGCTGGCCCGCTGTTCGCCGAGGGGTTCCTGCTCACAGCCGTCATGACGGTCGGCAGCGCGCTCGGCGGCATGTGGTCGGTCGAGTCGATGTCCGTACGGCAACTCACCGTCAGCCGGGCCGACCTGGGCCGCGTCAGCGGTGCCTCGCGGATGCTGACCTATGGGATGACACCGGTCGGTTCGGCGATCGGCGGCACCGTCGCGCTCGCCGTCGACGCCCAGGTCCTCTTCGCCGTGTCCACCGCCCTGACCCTGCTGACCATCATCCCGATCCGGGCCTACCTGTCCGACCGGGCGATCGAGGCGGCGACCCGGAGGCCCGAACCCGACGCCGAGAAGGTGCCGGTGTCCGACAGCGAGGGGGACAACACCCAGTGAGCACCCACGCATCGAGCCCCGTGCCGACCACCGAGGCCTGGGAGCCGCTGCTCGACGAGGCGCTGCGCCATGCCACACGTCCGCCCGGCACCTGGGCCGACGCCACCTTCGGCGAGCTGGGCGGCTCCTCGCTCCAGGCGTACCACCTGGTGG
>NZ_JBHUQX010000716.1:0-2540 GCF_042674225.1 Streptomyces sp. NPDC056948 | reverse complement strand
CCACCTGTCAGTTCTACGAGGAGTTCCGCACCCTCGAGGACGTGCTCGCCGCGCTGCATCTCCAGGTCAACGGCTGGGCCGAGACGGCGGTTCTGCAGGCCGCGGCCGCATCCGCCGACCTGCCGCTCGTCGAGCGCGCCACCGCGATCTTCCGTGCCTACGCAGGGAACGTCGCGGCCGATCCGCGCCGGATCCGCATCACCTTCGTCGAGATCATCGGCGTCAGCGCGCGCCTTGAGGAACAGCGGCTCGCCCGCCGGGCCGGCTGGGTCGGCCTCATCTGCGCCGAGGCCGACGCGGCCGCCGCGCGCGGGGAGGCCGCACCCCGCGACTACCGACTCGCTGCGACGGGCTTCATCGGCAGCGTCAACGGGCTGCTGCACGACTGGAGCGCCGGGTGGGTGGACGCGACCCTGGACGAGGTGGTCGAGGAACTGGTCCGCCAGTTGCTGGCGATCCTGCGGCCGCCGGGGTGGACTCCCCGGGCGTGAGTCAGACCCGTGTCCGGCCGCGTCCGCCGGTGGGCGCCCCGGGGAAGGCCCGCCGGTAGTCGCCCGGCGACACCCCGATGTGCTTGAGGAAGTGGTGACGGAGGTTGTTGGCCGTGCCGAGGCCACTGAGCTCCCCGACCTTCTCGACCGGCAGGTCCGTCGACTCCAGCAGTGACCGGGCGCGCCCGAGCCGCTGGTCGAGGAGCCACTGAAGAGGAGTCGTCCCGGTGGCCGCCTGGAGGCGCCGGTAGAACGTACGCGGACTCATCGAGGCCCGCCGCGCCAGATCGGCGACCGTGAGCGGCCGGTCGAGGTTCGCCCTCGCCCACTCCAGGACGGGAGACAGCCCCTCGTCGTCGCTGGGCGGCACCGACAGCTCGATGAACTGCGCCTGCCCGCCCGGCCGGTGGGCGGGCACCACCATGCGGCGCGCGAGCTGGTTGGCGACGTGCGCGCCGAGATCGCGCCGCACCAGATGCAGACACAGGTCGAGGCCGGCGGTGAGCCCGGCGCTGGTGAGGACATCACCGTCGTCCACGTACAGCACCGACTCGTCGACCTGCACCTTCGGGTACCGCTCGGCCAGCCGGTCGGTGTGCATCCAGTGCGCGGTCGCGCGGCGGCCGTCGAGCAGCCCCGCCTCGGCGAGCGCGAAGGCGCCGGTGCAGAGGGAGACCATGCGGGCACCCGCGTCATGGGCGCGCCGCAGAGCCGCGACCAGCCCCTCCGGCAGCGGCCTGCCCTCGTCGACACAGGGGTCGGGCACCGAGGGCACGATGACCGTGTCCGCGTCCGCCAGGTCGTCGAGTCCGTAGCGGGTCCGCAGGGTCAGCCCGTGGCCGTCCGCGCTCTCCTGACCCTCCTGCGCCCCCGCTCCCGTCCCGCAGAGCCGCAGGTCGTACCAGGGATCGGCCAGATCCGGCTGCGGCTTGCCGAACACGGTGCAGGGGATGCTCAGTTCATACAGATCCCACGACGGGACCCCGATCTCCTCGGTCACGACCACGGCGACAGAACCAGCACCCATACCCCGAAGGGTATGGCAGGAATTTGGTGGACGCCGTCACCACTGTCACTGTTCCCGATCTTCGTGCCCTGCGAACGTTTCCGTACGTGATCACGGATCACCTACGCACGCTTCACGAGGAGTTGGGCATGAACGCAGAACAGCAGGCCGTCACCGTTCTCGGACTGGGCTCGATGGGCTCGGCCCTGGCCGCCGCGCTGCTGGACCGGGGCCATCCGACCACCGTCTGGAACCGGTCCCCGGACAAGGCCCGGCCCCTGGTCGAGCGTGGTGCCCGCCTGGCCGCCACGCCCCAGGAGGCGGTCGCCGCCTCCTCGCTGACCATCGCCTGCGTGCTGGACTACGAGGTGCTGTACACGGTCCTCGACGCGGCCGTAGGCGACCTCGACGGCACCACCCTGGTCAACCTCACCTCCGGCTCTCCCGAGCAGGCCCACGAGGCCGTCAAGTGGGCCCGGTCCTGTGGGGTCGACTATCTCGACGGCGCCATCATGACCACTCCGCCCGGCGTCGGCGACCCCGCCATGATGTTCCTCTACAGCGGCTCCCGGCAGGTCTTCGAAACCCACCGCCCCACGCTGGCGGCCCTCGGCGACCCCCTGTACCTCGGCACCGACCCCGGCCTCGCCTCCCTCTACGACGCGGCGCTGCTCGGCCTGATGTGGTCCACCATGACCGGCTGGCTGCACGGCACGGCGCTGGTCGGCGCCGAGGGGACGCCCGCCGGCGACTTCACCCCCGTGGCGACCCGCTGGCTGACCGCCGTGGCGGGCTTCCTCACCACCTACGCGCCCCAGGTGGACGCGGGCCGCTACCCGGGCGACGACGCCACCGTCGATGTGCAGATCGCGGCCATCGACCACCTCATCCACGCGGCGGCGGCCCGGGGCATCGACAACGCGCTGCCCGAGCTGCTGAAGGCCGGCATGCAGAAGGCCGGCGCGGCGGGCCACGGGCAGGACAGCTACGCCAGCCTGATCGAGGTACTGCGCCCCCCGACGAAGGACTGAACGGGCTAGCCC
>NZ_JBHUQX010000715.1:0-2543 GCF_042674225.1 Streptomyces sp. NPDC056948 | reverse complement strand
GGGTACCGGGGGCCCCGCCCGGCCACGGTCCGGGCCGGGCGGCCGCCCGGACGGGACCCGTGTCCCGGCGAGGGGGAGCGGCTCAGATGTCGAGGCGCAGGCCGGGCACGATCATGTGGGGATCACCGCCGATGGCGGCCTTGTTGGCGGCGTAGAGGCGCTGCCAGGTGGTCCCGTGCCGGGCGGCGACGCCGCTCAGGGTGTCGCCCTCGCGGACGGTGTAGTCGCCGCGGGACGAGCTGCGGTCCGGGTGCTGCGTGGAACGCGCCGGCGCCTTCCACTGCTTCGCCGGAGCGGGCTTGGAGGTGACCGGGTCGGCGGCGGAAGCCGCGGGTGCGCTTCCGCTCGCCCCGGCGCGAGCCGAGCAGGTCGGCCAGGCGCCCCAGCCCTGGGCGCGCTGGACCTTGGTGGCGACGGCGATCTGCTGGGACTTGCTCGCCCGGTCGGCGGTGGCCGCGTAGGCCGTGCCGCCGTAGGCGCGCCAGGTCGAGGGGGCGAACTGGAGTCCGCCGTAGTAGCCGTTGCCGGTGTTGATGTGCCAGTCGCCGCCGCTCTCGCACTGGGCGATGCGGTCCCACACTCCGCTGTCAGCCGCCGCGGCGTTGCCGGTCGCCGCCAGCAGTCCGAGGGGGGCGAGCAGTGCCGCCCCGGCGAGGACCGCCGTTGTACGAACCGGGTTCTTCCGAGCGTTGTCGCGGGTGGTATCGGCACATTCGGACATGTAGATCCCTCTCGAAACACCCGGGGTCCCCCAAGGCGGAACGCCACTCCCCGCGCCATGGGGCGCGTGGGTCGCGCTCGCCCCGCCCGCCGGTGGTGGTGCTGCGCGGTTCCGGAGAACCGTGCGGCCGGCGGACGTACCCGAGCGGTGCTCGCTGCACACGGCGGAGGAATCTAAGGAGTTGACGGTCTGTCATCAACCAGCGGCCCGTCATGCCAGGCCAGTTCACCGATACCTCGGGTAACGGCAATTTCCGGACACCCACTTCATTCCTGGATTTCGTGATTTATCGACCAACGGGCTTGCTGGCATGTGACCCACTTCACCACCCCAACATCCTTTACAAACAAGGGACTTGACCGTGAGTGTGCGATTCCGTGCCGAACGTGACCCTGCGCGCTGGTTGGTTCGATTCCGTTCGCCCTGGGGCGTGACTCCCGCCACAGATCGCCCGTTGTCTTCTTCATGAGCCGGGGCCTACCCGGACCACGGGCCGGGAGCCACCCGGCTTTGCCACGCACCGCATCCCCGAGGGAGCCACCCGTGCCGCGCATGCTCGACGTCAGCGACGAGGTACGCGCCGAGATCGGCGACGAAGAAGCAGACCGCCTGCTCGCCGGAGAGACCGCCCCGGGCAGTTACGACTGCACGTCCTGCCGCACTCCGGGCGACTCCGAGCAGGAGCGCACCAGCACCGTCCTCTTCATCGGGGACGAGACCGCCGTCCTCGCCTTCGCCCACTCCGGCTGCCTGCCCTCGCAGATCGTCCAGGTGACCGAGGAGCAGCTCCGGGGCGCCGTGAAGTCCATCGCCGGCGACACCGGCACGGAGTCCGGCCAGACGGCGCCCGAGCATGCGGTGCTCGGTGTGACCAGCGGACTCGTCCTGATCGCCGGGGAGCTGCACCCGGCCCTGGTGGTGGAGCCGACCGCGCCCATCGCCCGGCCCGGCGCGACCGGCTCCGGCGACGACTTCCTGCCGCTGCTCACCGAGCAGGGCTTCATGCCCCTGGCCGACCTGTCCGCCGTACCGCCGGTGCTGCACGGCTGGTCGGTGCTGCTCGCCGTGGGCCAGCTCCACGCGGTGCTCCAGCCGGGCAGCAACGGCGGACAGCCGGTGGCCTGGTGGCAGGCGCACCAGCCGCTCCAGGTGACCGACCCCTGGCGCGCGGCCGCCAACAAGCACCAGCAGGTACTGATGTTCGCGGCGCCCGTCGGCTCGATCGGCCGTCAGCCGCGCGAGGACCTGATGCGGGACGCCCTGGACAAGGCGGCGGCGACCGGAAAGCTGGTCGGCGCGGCCCTGCCGCTGGCCGGCACCTGAACCGGCGGGTCACCCGCACGCGCCGCAGACCGGCGAAAGCCACACAAGGGCCGCATCCCCTGACCCGTGGGGTCGTTTGGACATACGTGCACGCATACGACGTTCCCCGCCGCCAGTCCTTCTCGCCGATCCCCTCCGCGCGGTCGGCTCAGGACTCCCTGGGCGGCCCATCGGCCACGCCGATCTACGACGCGCTCTACGCCGAGTACGTCAAGTCCTTCCGCGCACTGCCCGGCGACCGCAGCGGCGAGGAGAAGCTGGGGTTCACCGCCTTCGGGACCAGCCCGCACAGTACGGGCTCGTACAGCCATTCGTACGGCAGCTCGTACAGTGCGTACAGCGCGGGGGCCCAGAGCGCCCGCCACGCCGCCGGACAGCAGCCGCACTGGCAGCGCGTCGGGACCGTCAGCGCACACGGCACGGCGATGCACTATGTGCCGGCCGCCCTGCCGCCGGTACCACGAAGCGGCGTCTGAGCGAGCACCGGTCTGTGGAAGGG
>NZ_JBHUQX010000714.1:0-2543 GCF_042674225.1 Streptomyces sp. NPDC056948 | reverse complement strand
GGTGCGAACCGGCGGGGGCGTCGGCATGTGCGCACGTGACCGGCATCACAGGCCGGCGGTGAACCCGCGGGGACCCGCCGGACGACCGACCAGGTGTGTGGAGAAGAGGGGCCGCCGTCGGGCGGCTGGACGAGGAAGGCCTGCTGCGCCGCGTCGCCAAGGGCGACCGTGCGGCGTTCGAGGAGTTCTACCGCCGCACCTCGCCCTGGCTCGCGGTGCGGCTGCGCCGCCGGTGCGCCGACGAACAGCTCGTGGGCGAGGTGCTCCAGGAGACGTATCTGGCGGTGTGGCGGGCGGCGGGTTCGTTCGCGGGCGCCGCGGCCGACGGCAGTGCGACGGGCTGGCTGTGGACGGTGGCCGCCCGGCGGCTCGTCGACGCCTTCCGCACGGAGGGGCGGCACCGGACGAGTGTCGAGGCCGTGGCCGCCGTCGACCCGGCCGGGGCGGACACCCCGAGCGCCGAGCAGACGCTGCTGGAGTCCACGCTCGCCGGTGACGTGGGCGATGCACTCGCCGGCCTCGCGCCCGAACTGCGCCAGGTCCTCCGGGCGCTGGTGCTGGACGGGCTGAGCGTCCGGGAGACCTCGGCGCTGCTCGGAATACCGGAGGGAACGGTCAAGACGCGGGCCCGGCGCGCGCGGCTGGCCATGCGGAAGGCGATGTCATGACCGGCAGCACGGGCCCGCACGCGGGCCGCGCCCTGATCAGTGCCTATGTCGCGGGGGACGCCGCACTGCCCCCGGACGCCGAGTGGGCGCTGGAGGCGCACCTGGAGAACTGCGCCCGGTGCCGGCGGCTCGTGGCCGAGGCGGTCACGACGCGGGCCCCCTCGGTGCACGGCCTGCTGGACCGGGTGTGGGCCGAGGTCGACGCGACGGCACCCGACCGCCCCGCCCCGGTCCGCTCCCCGCTGCCGCGTGCCGTACGCCGCTGGGCGCCTCCGTCGCAGGCGCCCTGGCTGCTGATGAGCGTGCTGGTGATCCTCTCGGCGCTCGGCATCGACCTGCTCGCCCGGGGGACGGACGTACCTTCGCTGGTCCTGCTGCTGTCCCCCGTGGTGCCGCTGCTCGGGGTCGCGGCCTCCTGGACCCAGCGGCTGGATCCGATGGGCGAGTTGACCTCGACCACACCGCGAGCGGGCCTGCGGCTGGTGCTGCGGCGCACCGCCGTGGTGCTGGCGGTGGTGATTCCGGTGCTGGCCGCCGCGGGGGGTGTGGTCGGGGTGTCGCCGGCCCTGTGTCTGCTGCCGTGTCTGGCTCTCACCGTCGGCACGCTCGCCCTGGGCAGCGTGACCGGCCTGCGGCGGGCGGCCGTGTTCCTGGGTTCGGCCTGGGTGCTCGCGGCGATCGTGCCCAGCCTCGTCACCTCCCGTCTGTCCGTGCTGCTGGCCCCGCAGAGCCTGCCCGTGTGGGGGCTGGCGCTCGTGGTGGCCGCGCTCGCGACGACCGTACGGGCCCGCGCCTTCACGGTGCTGCCCGGCACGGAACTGCCCTGACCGACCGATGACAGTCCAAGAGGAGACCTCGATGGTGCGCGCGGTTCCCCCCGCCGAACTGAAGCCGACCACGTACGCCTGGCACATCCAGGCCCGGGACCTGCGGGTGCGGGCCGGACGCCGGGTGGCGGTCGACGGCCTCGATCTGCGCCTCGGCCAGGGCGTGCACGGCCTGCTGGGGCCCAACGGCGCCGGCAAGACGACCCTGATCCGCGCGCTGGCGACG
Organism: Streptomyces sp. NPDC056948; assembly: GCF_042674225.1. Lineage (NCBI taxonomy): Bacteria > Bacillati > Actinomycetota > Actinomycetes > Kitasatosporales > Streptomycetaceae > Streptomyces > Streptomyces sp. NPDC056948. The sequence continues at coordinate 822 of NZ_JBHUQX010000714.1, read as the reverse complement.
GTGCTGCGGCCGGCCGGCGGTGAACTGGAGCTGCTGGGCCGGCCGATCGGCGGCCGGACCGATCTGCGGGCGCTGCGCAGGCGGATCGGGTATCTGCCGCAGGAGTTCGGCTACTACCCGCGGTTCACGCTGCGCGAGTTCGTGGAGTACATGGCATGGCTGAAGAAGATGGACGCGCGTGAGGTGCCCGGAGCGGTGCAGCGGGCGATCGAGCGGGTCGGGCTCGCGGACCGCGCCGACGACCGGATGAAGACGCTGTCCGGCGGCATGCTGCGCCGCGCGGGCATCGCCCAGGCGATCGTGAACGATCCGGAGGTGCTGCTGCTGGACGAGCCGACCGTGGGCCTGGACCCGGCGCAGCGCCTGGAGTTCCGGACGCTGCTGCGGGATCTCGGCGCCCAGGCGTGTGTCCTGGTCTCCACTCATCTCGTCGAGGACGTCGCCGCCTCCTGCACCCATGTGGTGCTGGTCGACGACGGCCGGCTGGTGTTCCAGGGGACCCCGGAGGAGGTGGCCGGGCTCGGTGATCCGCAGGACGTCGGGGACAGCCCGATCGAGCGCGGCTACACCGCCCTGCTCGCCCGCCCCCGCGCGCGACGGGAGGCGGGCCGATGACGACCCGTGTGCTGGGCATCGAGCTGCGCCGCTCGGCGGCGGCGGTCCTCGGCGTGCTGGTCGCCGCGTTCGGAGCGGCCGGACTGTGGTCCCTGGCCCTGTCGAGGCAGACGGAGCTGTGGGACGCGCAGTGGACGATGCTGGCGGGCTTCCAGCGGATCATGCTGGTCCTGCTCTGGCCGCTCGCCCTCGGCGGCGGCGCCTGGC
>NZ_JBHUQX010000713.1:0-2549 GCF_042674225.1 Streptomyces sp. NPDC056948 | reverse complement strand
GCCGGTGACGGCGGCACCGAGTCCGAGTCCTCCGAGGACGACCCGGAGCGCACGGTCGTCAAGGTCCGCGAGCCCCGTCCCCCGCGGGAAAAGGGTGCGGAGCCGTCCGACGAGGTGCAGTCCATCAAGGGCTCGACCCGTCTGGAGGCCAAGAAGCAGCGCCGCCGCGAAGGCCGCGAGCAGGGCCGCCGGCGCGTCCCGATCATCACCGAGGCCGAGTTCCTGGCCCGCCGCGAGGCCGTCGAGCGCGTGATGGTCGTCCGCCAGCACGGCGACCGTACGCAGATCGGCGTCCTCGAGGACAACGTGCTCGTCGAGCACTACGTCAACAAGGAGCAGTCGACCTCGTACGTCGGCAACGTCTACCTGGGCAAGGTCCAGAACGTGCTGCCGTCGATGGAGGCCGCCTTCATCGACATCGGCAAGGGCCGCAACGCGGTGCTGTACGCCGGTGAGGTCAACTTCGAGGCGCTGGGCATGGCCAACGGGCCGCGGCGCATCGAGTCCGCCCTGAAGTCCGGCCAGTCCGTGCTCGTCCAGGTGACGAAGGACCCCATCGGGCACAAGGGCGCCCGTCTGACCAGCCAGGTCTCCCTCCCGGGCCGCTACCTCGTGTACGTCCCCGAGGGCTCCATGACCGGCATCAGCCGCAAGCTGCCCGACACCGAGCGGGCCCGGCTGAAGACCATCCTCAAGAAGATCGTCCCCGAGGACGCGGGCGTCATCGTGCGCACCGCCGCCGAGGGCGCGAGCGAGGACGAGCTGCGCCGGGACGTCGAGCGGCTGCAGGGGCAGTGGGAGGACATCCAGAAGAAGGCCAAGAACGGCAACGCGCCGACGCTGCTGTACGGCGAGCCGGACATGACCGTCCGGGTCGTGCGCGACATCTTCAACGAGGACTTCTCCAAGGTCGTCGTCAGCGGTGACGAGGCCTGGTCGACCATCCACGGGTACGTCTCGCATGTCGCCCCCGACCTGGCCGACCGGCTGTCGAAGTGGACCTCCGAGGTCGACGTCTTCGCCACGTACCGGATCGACGAGCAGCTGTCGAAGGCACTGGACCGCAAGGTCTGGCTGCCCAGCGGCGGCTCGCTGGTGATCGACCGGACCGAGGCGATGGTCGTCGTCGACGTCAACACCGGCAAGTTCACCGGCCAGGGCGGCAACCTCGAGGAGACCGTCACCAGGAACAACCTGGAGGCGGCCGAGGAGATCGTGCGCCAGCTCCGGCTGCGCGACCTCGGCGGCATCATCGTCATCGACTTCATCGACATGGTGCTGGAGTCCAACCGGGACCTGGTGCTGCGGCGCCTGCTGGAGTGCCTGGGCCGGGACCGGACCAAGCACCAGGTCGCCGAGGTGACCTCGCTGGGGCTCGTGCAGATGACCCGCAAGCGGGTCGGGCAGGGGCTGCTGGAGTCCTTCTCCGAGACCTGCGTCCACTGCAACGGCCGCGGTGTCATCGTGCACATGGAGCAGCCGGCCGGCGCCGGCGGCGGAGGCGGCGGCAAGCGCAAGAAGCGCGCGCGTGCCGGTGCCGAGCAGCCGCACGTGCACGAGGCGGCCGTCGAGACCGCGGAGCAGGAGGCGGAGACCGAGGCGGAGGTCGGTGCCGAGATCGCCGAGCCGATCGCCCTTCCCGAGCCGTCCTTCGAGCCCGACGAGGAGCTGTACAGCAGCGCCGCCGAGGCGGAGGCCGCGGCCGGGCGTGGGCGTACACGGCGCCGGGCGAGCCGGCGGGCGTCCGCTCCGGCGGGTTCGCCGCGCGGTGAGACGGCGGAGCCGAAGGCCAGGAAGGGCAGGGGCAAGGCCGAGCAGGCCGAGGTCGAGGTGCCGACGGCTCAGGACGTGACCGCCGCCGAGGAGGCCGACCGTCCGGTGCAGCCGGAGCCGGCCGCCGAGGCACACGCCGAGCCGATGGCCGTCGAGGACCCGGTCGTCGAGGCCCCGGCCGCCGAGGAGGCCGCGCCCAAGGGCCGTGGCCGTCGGCGGGCGACGCGCAAGGTGTCCGCGCCGGCCGGTTCTCCGGCGGGGGCGGAGGCGACCGTGGTGACGGTCTCCGAGACCGCACCCGCCGCGTCCGAGGCCACTCAGGCGCCCGAGCAGGCCGAACAGCCCGAGCCGGCCGCCGAGGCGCCCGCCGAGAGCGCCGCCCCGGCCCGTCCGCGGCGCCGTGCCGTGCGCAAGCCCACCGCGTCCACCGCGTCCGAGGAGGCGGCCGTCGTGGTCGTGTCGTCGGCGGAGGAGGCGTCGGACGCCGGAGCCCCGGCCACCGAGGCGACCACGGAGACCGCCGAGGCCGCCGAGGAGCCGGCTCCGGCCAAGAAGACGGCCCGCAAGACGGCCAAGAAGGCCACGGCGAAGAAGGCCGCCACCAAGAAGACCGCGGCGAAGAAGACCGCGGCCAAGAAGACGACGGCCAAGAAGGCGGCGACCACCAAGACCGCCGCGAAGAAGACCGCGTCGAAGAAGACCGTGGCGGCGGAGCAGACCGTGTCGTCCGCGGCCTCCGTCTCGGCCTCCACCGACGAGGGCTGACATCCCGCCCC
>NZ_JBHUQX010000712.1:0-2552 GCF_042674225.1 Streptomyces sp. NPDC056948 | reverse complement strand
CCCACGACCGCCGCCGCCCAGCACTGTGGTGCGCCCCCGCAGATCGCCGAGGACGCTCAACGGATGTTCCAGTTGCCCGGGGCCGGGGTCGGTCCGGTCGTCGACGAGGACGATCTCGCCGGGGCGCGGTCCTCTCGCGGCGGCGAGCGCCGCGAGACAGTCGGCGAGGGTGTCCCGTACGAGGGTGGGGATCACGACGGCGTACGAGGTCATGCTGCGGTCCTCCCTGCGACGATCGCCCGCCTTCGGTGCTGGCGAGTGCCGCGGTACAGCCGTCTCAAACGCCCCAGGGACTATACATCGCGCGTATACACGCTATGTATAGTCTCGCCATGCCTTCTCTGACCAAGAAGATGAAGAAAACGGGGACCGCGTTCCGAACTGCCGGAACGCTCACGGCGATCGCCGCTCTGACACTCGTCCTGAGCGGTTGCGCGGGACCCGACACCACAGCGCCCAGCGCCGTCCGCGCCCGGGCGGCGACGGACACCCAGGCGGCCCGCTACGGCACCGTCGACTGCCGCAGGGCGAAGTGCATCGCGCTCACCTTCGACGCGGGGCCGAGCGAGCACTCCGCGCGCCTGCTGGACATCCTGAAGGAGAGACGGGTCCCGGCGACGTTCTTCCTCCTCGGCGAGCGCCACATCGAGAAGTACCCGGAGCTGGTACGGCGCATGGCCGACGAGGGTCATGAGGTGGCCAGCCACACCTGGGACCACAAGATCCTGACCCGGCTGAGACCCGAGGAGATACGCGAGGAGCTGGAACGCCCCAACCGGGAGATAGAACGCCTCACCGGACAGCGCCCGACCCTGATGCGCCCGCCCCAGGGCCGCACCGACGAGACCGTGCACGAGATCTGCCGCGAGCTGGGCCTCGCCGAGGTGCTGTGGAGCGTGACGGCCAAGGACTACAGGACGACCGACTCGGACCTGATCACCCGCCGCGTCCTCGCCCAGGCGTCCCGGGACGGGATCATCCTGCTGCACGACATCTACGACGGCACCGTGCCGGCGGTCCCGGGCATCATCGACGCGCTCAAGGAACGGGGGTACGTGTTCGTGACGGTGCCACAACTGCTGGCACCGGGAAAGGCGGAGCCCGGGAAGGTGTACCGGTAGGGCACGAACCCCCGGACCGCTCTGGGCCGAGTGGGTGAGCCGTGCCCGAGCGGGCCGCCGGGCAGCGTGGGTTCCCTACGATCGGGACGTGGCGAACATCCTGCTCGAACGGACGGTCCCGCTCCCCCTCGACGAGGCGTGGCGGCGGATCACGCAGTGGCGGCGGCACGGTGAGGGGGTGCCGTTGACGCGGGTCGAGCCGGTCCCGGCCGGGCCGACCCGCGTCGGCACTCTCGTCGTGGCCCGCTCGGGCGTCGGACCGCTGTCCTTCGACGACCCGATGGAGGTCACGGTGTGGGAGCCGCCGGAGGACGGGGCCCCGGGGATGTGCCGTCTGGAGAAGCGGGGCCGTGTGGTTCTGGGCTGGGCGGAGCTGGAGGTGCGGCCGGGGCCCGGCGGCCGCACCCGCGTGGTGTGGCGGGAGGAGATCCGGATCCGCCTGCTGCCGTCGCTCTTCGACGGCCTGGTGCGGCGCTCGGCACGGTATGTGTTCGGCCGTGCGTTGAACCGCCTGCTGAGACAGGCGTGACGGGCGCCGGGAACGCTGCCGCACGGAACTTTCGTCCAAGACAGCCGCCCGGAAGTCGGCGACCGTGGAGCGACCTCGACATGCTGGTGAACGTGGGCGGCAGGGAACCGTTCTCGCTCCTGGAGGCCGAGGCGCGCTGGCCGCCGGGGACCTTACGCCACCGTCCCGATCCACCCCACCGCCCCCGGCTCCGGCTCGTGGTGGATCGGCGTGTGGGCCCCGGTCAGCGAGACCCCGCTGCCTCCGCGCCGGCCGGCGACGATCTCCGAGGCGATCGACAGGGCCGTCTCCTCGGGCGTACGGGCCCCGAGGTCCAGGCCGATCGGCGAGTGCAGCCGGCTCAACTCCAGCTCGGAGACGCCGACTTCACGCAGACGGGCATTGCGGTCCAGGTGGGTGCGCCGGGAGCCCATGGCACCGACGTACGCCACCGGCAGCCGCAACGCCAGCCGCAGCAGGGGCACGTCGAACTTGGCGTCGTGGGTCAGCACGCACAGGACCGTACGGGCGTCGACGTCCGTGCCCTCCAGGTACCGGTGGGGCCACTCGACGACGATCTCGTCGGCCTCCGGGAAACGCGTCCGGGTCGCGAAGACGGGCCGTGCGTCGCACACCGTGACGTGGTAGCCGAGGAACTTGCCCATGCGGACCAGCGCCGACGCGAAGTCGATCGCGCCGAAGACGATCATGCGGGGTGCCGGGACCGAGGACTCGACCAGGACCGTGAGCGGTGTTCCGCAGCGTGAGCCCCGCTCCCCGATCTCCAGGGTGCCGGTGCGGCCGGCGTCCAGGAAGGCACCCGCCTCGGCGGCGACCGTACGGTCCAGTTCCGGATGAGCGCCGAAGCCGCCGTCGCAAGACCCGTCGGGGCGGACCAGCAGGGCCCGGCCCGTCAGTTCGGG
>NZ_JBHUQX010000711.1:0-2568 GCF_042674225.1 Streptomyces sp. NPDC056948 | reverse complement strand
CAGCAGAGCGGGACGATTCCGACGCAGCCCGGGCCCAGAGGGGTTGCCGAGCAGCAGGAGGCCGCCAAGCCGGCGGACGCCACGGCCCCGAAGCCATGGGGTCCGGCCCGTTCTCTTCGGAAGGGCGTTCTTTTCGGAGGGGTCTACCCGTCCTGGGCGGTGGAGGACTGGTCCAGGTCACGGTCGCGGACCATGGTGAAGATGGCGACCGCGCCGGCGAGGGCCACGCAGGCCAGCACCACGTAGACGACGTTCCACCCGTGCTGGAGACCCTGTACCGCCCGGTCCACCAGGTCCTGTCCGCCGCTCTCGCGCACGGAACCCAGACGGCCCTGGACCACGTCGTCGGCCATCGCGCCACTGGCGCCACCTCCGGTGCCCGACAACTGCTGACGGGTCGAGGTGAGCAGCAGCCCGCCCACACACGCGACGCCGATCGTCTCGCCGGCGACCCGGAGGGTGTTGAACATGCCCGACGCCATACCGCTGCGCTCGGCCGGCACCACGCTGACCGCCGCGTTGTCCATGACGCCGAAGGCGAGTCCGATGCCGACCCCCGCCAGCAGCAGCGCCGCGTACAGCCCGGTGCGGGACGACAGCGGGTCGGTGAACGTCATCAGCAGCAGCGCGACGGCCAGCACCGCCGGTCCGACGGCGAGCAGCAGCCGCACCGACAGCAGCCGCACCAGCGTGCCGGTGAACAGCGGCAGGATGAAGACCGGCAGCGTCAGCGGCAGCAGCATCGCACCGGACATCGTCGACCCCGCGCCGCCCGCGCCCTGGAAGTAGGGCGGCAGGTAGACCAGCAGGGCCGCGAACGCGAAGACGATGCTGACCGGCTGCCAGATGATGGCGACGAACGTGGGCCGCCGCAGCAGGCTCAGGTCGAACATCGGCTCGGCGACGCGCAGTTCGACCACGACGAACAGGGCGAGGAACAGCGCCGCACCCGCGAAGGAGCCGAGTGTGACGATTCCGCCCCACCCCTGCGAGGGTCCCTCGACGAAGCCGAGGGCGAGCAGCATGAGGGCCAGGGTGAAGGTCAGCACCCCGGGCAGGTCGATGCGCCGCGCACCCGGGTTCTTCGACTCGGGCAGCGGCCGGGCCAGGACGAGCACGATCGCGCCGAGCAGGACGTTGACCAGGAACACGGCGTGCCAGGACGCCACTCCCACCAGCAGGCCGGACACGAACGGCCCCATCGCCAGGCCGAAGCCGATCGACGCGCCGAAGATACCGAAGGCCCTGGCCCGGGCAGCCCCGCTGAACGTGTGGGCGAGCAGCGCGGAACCGCTGGTCAGCACCGCTGCCGCGCCCATGCCCTGAACGAAGCGCGCCAGGTCCACGAGCAGGATGGTGGGGGCGGTGCCCGCGACGAGCGAGGCCAGCGCGAAGACGGTCGTGCCGCTCAGGAACAGCCGGCGGCGCCCGAAGAGGTCGGCCGCGGAACCGGCCGCCAGCATGAAGGCGGTGAACGCCACGTTGTAGGCGTTCAGCACCCACTGGGTGGAGGCGGCCGAGGCGTGCAGCGCGCCGGACATGTCGGCGAGGGCGACGCCCGGCCCTGTGACGGAGATGGGCAGCATCACGGCGGCCAGAGCGATGGCCACCAGCACCCGAGTGGGGCCGACGGCACTGTCTGCCCCGGGGGCGGTCTCCGGGGGGACGGTCCTGGGTGGTGACAGCTCGGAATCAACAGGTGACTGGGACATCGGAACCTATCGGGGGAGGGGGGAGTTTGTCAGAGCCGGGAGGCCGGCGAGGCATCCTGGGCGGTGAGAAGAGCGCCGAGTTCCGCGAACGTGCTCACCCGCGCGTCGATGAAGGACCCGAACGCCGACACGTCGTCGTCCGAGAAGACAGCGCCGCGCATCAGCACCGTGCGCAGCCCCGCGATCTTGGCCGCGCGCAGGGCGAGCGGGGAGTCGTCCACCAGCAGCCACTGCCCCGGATCCACCTCGCCCTCGGTCGCGAGCAGCGCCGCGTAGGTGTCCGGATCGGCCTTGGAGGCGTGGTCGAGCGCCACATAGTCCTCGGGTCCGAACAGGCCGTCGAGCAGCGAGCGACGCGCGGTGGTGCGGTCCATCGTGGAGAACACCCGCAACCGCACGCCCCGCTCCCGCTGCTGCGCGCAGAACACCTCCACGCCCTCGCCGAGGGCCAGCGGCGTGCCCTGGACGGAGGTCAGCGACCTGAGCGCGTCGATCTCGGCGTTCAGGTGCTGCTCGATACCGAGGCCCGCGAACAGCACCCGCAGGCTCTCCCGTTGGGGAAAGGTGCTGATGGCCTTGAACTGCGTGACCGTCGCCTCGATCGGCAACTCGGTGTAACGGTTGATGCCCTCGTGCAGGGCGAGCAGCAGCAGGCTCGACGCGTTCAGGCTCAGCACTCCGTCGAAGTCCAGCAGCACGGTCTGCGGGGATGCGGCGCGGTCCAAGGCGTAACTCCTGGGTGGGTGAAGGGAGGCGCGGCCGGGAGGGCCGGGACCGCGCGGGGCGGGGGAGGGGCACCGGCGGTGCCGGACGGGCCGGGTGGCGGCCGGTCCGGCACACGGGACGGCGCGTCGGC
>NZ_JBHUQX010000710.1:0-2617 GCF_042674225.1 Streptomyces sp. NPDC056948 | reverse complement strand
CGGCGGCGATGTGCGGCCGGCCCCGGGACCGTACCGGGGCCGACACGTCAGGGGCGGTTGGTGAGGTAGCCGCCCATGGAGGTGAAGTACTCGGCCGCGGGCAGTTCCCGGCCGTCCTCGGTGCGTACGCGGGTGATGGCGAGGCCCTGGTTGCGGCCGGTGCGGGCGTCGGCGCCGGCGACGATCACCACGCCGTCGCCCTCGCGGTAGAAGACGCGGCCGGGAGTGCCGCCGTAGCGGCCCTCGGACACGAACGCGGCCAGGATGTCGAGCCGCTTGCCGCGGTGGAAGGTGTAGGCGCTGGGGTACGGCTCGGACTGGGCGCGGACCAGGCGCTCCAGGTCCTCGGCCGGCCAGGTCCAGTCGATGCGGCTGTCCACGTCGGCGCGCTTGTGGAAGAAGGACGCCTGGGAGCGGTCCTGCTCGGTGAACTCGGTCTGCCCGGAGGCGATGAGGCCGAGCGCGCCGATGGTGACGGGGGCGATGAGGTCGACGGTCTTGTGGAAGAGGTCGGTGGCGGTGTCCGTCGGACCGACCGGTACCGCCTCCTGCCGGACGATGTCACCGGCGTCGAGCTCGTCGTTCATCATGTGCGCCGTGACGCCCACCTCGGGCTCGCCGTTGATGAGGGCCCAGATCAGCGGGGAGAAGCCGGCGTACTTCGGCAGCAGCGAGTCGTGCACGTTCAGCGTGCCGTGGCGCGGGAGGTCGAAGATGCGCGGGGGGATCCACGTCCGCCAGTTGTTGGCCACGATGATGTCCGCGTCGGCCTCCTTGAGGCGCTCGAACAGCTCGTCGTCGTCCGGGCGGTTGCGGATCAGCACGGGGACGCCGTGCTCCTCGGCGAGGTCGGCGACCGAGTCGCTCCAGATCTTCTCGTACGCGTGCTCGCTCTTGGGGTGTGTCACGACCAGCACGACGTCGTGCTCGGACTCCAGGAGGGCTTGCAGGGTGCGATGCCCCCAGGTCTGGTAACCGAACATGACGACCCGCATGGGGTTCCTCCTCAGAGCAAAGGTATGGCCGAAGCAAGTAAAGCAAGCCTTACCTTAGTCTGCAACGGGTGCCTATGGTGCCCCAGTTGACGGAGCCCCGTCCGCCGCCAGTCCGTTTTGTCCTGTCGACACCTTCGCGGGTTTAGCTTAGGCTCACCTAAGTTCCACGGCGTGCTGCTCCGTTGGCATGCCCGTCTTTCGTTCCCTCCACACCTGACACGCGGCTGCCCCGCACGATGGGAGTGACATGTCGCAGGTTCTTCCTGGTGACGCACAACCGGTCCACGACCTCATTGGCATCGGCTTCGGACCGTCCAATGTGGCCATGGCTATCGCGCTCCGCGAGCACAACGCGCGCGTCGGCAGGCAGGAGGCAGTCACCGCTCACTTCTTCGAGCAGCAGCCCCGCTTCGGCTGGCACCGCGGCATGCTCATCGACGACGCCACCATGCAGGTCTCCTTCCTCAAGGACCTGGTGACGCTGCGGAACCCGTCCAGCGAGTACAGCTTCCTCTGCTACCTGCAGAGCAAGGGCCGGCTGATCGACTTCATCAACCACAAGAACCTCTTCCCGCTGCGCGTGGAGTTCCACGACTACTTCGAGTGGGCGGCGGCCCAGGTCGACGACATGGTGTCCTACGGCCACGAGGTCGTCGGCGTCGCGCCCGTGACCCGTGACGGTGTCGTGGAGTACCTCGACGTGACCGTCCGGTCGGGGGAGGGGCTCGAGGTCCACCGGGCCCGCAACCTCGTCATCGGCACCGGGCTGCGCCCCCTCATGCCCGAGGGCGTGGAGCGCGGCGACCGCGTCTGGCACAACTCCGAACTGCTCGCGAAGGTCGACGAGCTGGAGGGCACGTCACCCGCCCGGTTCGTCGTCGTGGGCGCCGGACAGAGCGCCGCCGAGAACGTCGCCTACCTGCACCGGCGCTTCCCCGAGGCCGAGGTCTGCGCGGTCTTCTCCCGCTACGGCTACAGCCCCGCCGACGACAGCGCCTTCGCCAACCGGATCTTCGACCCCCAGGCGGTCGACGACTACTTCTCGGCACCCGAGGACGTCAAGCGCCGGCTGATGGACTACCACGGCAACACCAACTACTCCGTGGTGGACATCGACCTCATCGACGACCTCTACCGGCAGTCGTACCAGGAGAAGGTCCTGGGCACCGAGCGCCTGCGCTTCATCAACGTCTCCAGGCTCACCGGGGTCAAGGAGACGCCGGCCGGCGCCCGGGCCACCGTGACGTCCCTCGTCACCGGCGAGGAGACCGATCTGGACGCGGACGTCGTGGTCTTCGCCACCGGCTACAGCCAGGCCGACCCCACCGGCCTGCTCGGCGAGGTCGCCGACCGCTGCGCCCGCGACGACGAGGGCCGCGTGCGCGTCGAGCGCGACTACCGCATCGCGACCGACCCCGACCTGCGCTGCGGCATCTACCTGCAGGGCGGCACCGAGCACACGCACGGCATCACGTCGTCCCTGCTCTCCAACACGGCCATCAGGGTGGGCGAGATACTGGACTCGCTCCTCGGCCGTGCCTCGGGACCCGCCGCCGAGGACGTCCGGACACTCGCCGACGACACCGGCAGCCCCGCCCGTTAGCGGGCGGGTGGTTCCACCC
>NZ_JBHUQX010000709.1:0-2648 GCF_042674225.1 Streptomyces sp. NPDC056948 | reverse complement strand
CCCGACGATCTGCCCGAGCGCCGCGCGCCGAAGGAGCGCGGCGCGGCGGCCTACGCAGGGATGGCATGGCACGCGCTGCTGATCGCTCTGATCGTCTGGCAGCACACCGCGCAGCCGTACCGGACCGACGACGGTATACGCCTCGACGTGCTCGACCCAGGCCTGTGGTCGGGCTGGATCTGGCCGATCCTGGCCGGACTCGTTGGCCTCGTGACGCTCGACGCGATCCGGGCCGTGCGGGCGTGGACACGTTCGCTGGCGGTCTGGAGTATCGCCGCCGAGGCGGCCTTCGCGCTGCCGCTGGCGTGGGTCCTGCATCGGCAGGAATTCCTCAACCCGGCCTTCCTGTCCGACGTCAACGGCGGCTGGCAGACCCCGGACTCCTTCTACACCGTAGTGGTGGTGGGGGTCCTGGCGGTGTTTGCAGGCGAGGTGGTGAAGCAGTTCCGCGAGGCGCGGGGCTGAATCGGCAGAGCTGAGAGCACGGGGCGAGCCGGGCGGGCCTCACCCCCCGGCGTGCGTCCTGGCTGTCGCGTCATGCCCAGGAGTGACGAAGTCCTTCTCGCCGCCTCCAGTACGCCACAGGCGGCTGATGCCGTCGCCCAACCCTCCTTGATGGCGGCCCAGTTGTGGGAGATCGCTGATGTACTCGCCTCCCCCTGACCCGGCCACCGAACAGCGCATGCGTGCCCACCACACCTCCGCTGCGAAGGCTCTGGACGTGCAGACTGAGCCGGGCGGGGAGTTTTGGGGTTGGGCCGGGCGCACCCTGGGTGCCCCGGCCCGGACCACCGTCGGCGCCCGGCGTGGATGCGGCTGGTGTCCGCCCCGGAGGCCAAGGCGGCGGGGAAGCTGTGGGACGGGGCCCTGGATGCCCAGCACGCCTTCGGCGACCGCGACTGACACCGGCCCCCGCTCCTGGACGTGCACGACGTCATCGATGACGCCGTCGCCTACCGCGCCGAGCTATCGGTGCGCGTCGACGAGTCCGTCCTGTCGAAAGACCCGATCCTCCAGGACGGCCTCCAGTTGCCGGACGCCTGGTGGACCGACCTCGCCGGGGTGCTGGAGAAGGTGTCGGTGGCCGGTACCGAGCGTGTCGCCGTACGGCAGCAGTACATGGACCCGGCGATCCCCGAGTTCGTCGGCATCCCGGCCCCGGCCGTGTCCTACTGGACCACCGCCCACGGTGATCTGCACTGGGCGAACCTCACCGCACCCCTGCAGATCCTGGACTGGGAAGGCTGGGGCAGTGCTCCTGTGGGGTTCGACGCCGCCATGCTCTACGCCCCGCTGCGGGACTGGGCTGCCGAGCTGCGCCGCCGCTGCCCGACCCGTGAGGCAGCCGCCGGGCGGCTGGGTGCCTACCGTGAGACGGTGGGCGTACGCACGGCTGTGGGGACCGCGATCGAGGGGTTCAGCCAGTTCAGGGTGATGAAGTCAGGTGGCCCCGTGCTCCTGTTCAGGAGGGGCGACGTGGCGGGCTGTTCCGGGCTGAGGTGCCGTCAGGGCCGTGTCGGAGGGGCGCCCCGCTTGGATCCGGCGCCGAGGCACACAAAGAGCTCGATGCCGTCGAACAGTGCTTCAACCAGGCGATCCTCATAGGGCCCGGCGGTGACCCGGTGCGGTCAGAGGCTGAAGATCCGTCGAGCGTTGCCGGACAGGAACAGCTCGGTGGTCTCCTCGTCCAGGCCCAGTTCACCGAGGTGCTCCAGTGCCTGGCCGGGAGTGATCATGGGGTAATTGGTGCCGAACAGTACCTTCCTGCGACCCCGGCCGTGCAGGTAGTCGACCAGCTCGCGCGGGTAGCGGCGGGCGGTGTAGGCACTGGTGTCGATGTACACATTGGCGTGCTTGTCGGCCACCGCGATCATCTCCGTGGTCCACGGATACCCGATGTGCCCACACACGATGGCCAGTTCGGGGAAGTCCAGCGCGACCTGGTCGATGTAGGGGATGGGGCGGCCGGTTTCGGACGGACGTAGCGGGCCGGTGTGCCCGACCTGGGTGCAGAACGGGATGCCGAGGTCGACGCAGGCCGCGTACAGCGGGTAGTACAGCCGGTCGGTGGGTGGGAGCTGCCAGAGCCAGGGCACGATCCGCAGGGCCACGAAGCCGAGTTCCTCTACGGCTCGGCGCAGTTCCCGCACCGCCTGAACCGGGCGGGTGAGATCCGCGCCGGCCACCCCACGTAGCCGCCCCTCGGACTGGGAGACGAACTCGGCCACCTCATCGTTGCTGATCAGCGGCCCCTGGGGTCCATACCAGGCCGCCGACAGGCCAATCTCGACGTCCGCCGCGGCCATCGCAGCCACCGTGGCCTTGACCGGCAACGGCTCCTCCAACAGACCCCGCCCCGTCCACCGGCGCAACGACTCGAACATCTCGTGGTTGGAATGACGGAGCGTGGGGTGCTGCATCCACGCATCGATGACCGGCATCAGACTCCCTGCCCCTCTCCGGCGCCGTCGGCGATACTGCACCCGAAACGGCTAAGCGATCGCTTACCGTGACCCTAGCCTCTGTGCGCCGTGCACAACCACCTTTCAAGCGGCCCCGCTTAATGCACACAGAGACACGCCCTAGCAGCAGGTCGGCCGCTGCAGGCGTGATCAGGGCATGCGGGCGCGGGGCGGGCACCACTGGTG
>NZ_JBHUQX010000708.1:0-2659 GCF_042674225.1 Streptomyces sp. NPDC056948 | reverse complement strand
GTTCTCGGTCCGGCCCCACCGGCATGAGTGGCTGCGGCTCAGGCCGCTTCGGGCTGCTTGCCGTCGTGCAGGGCGATCGCGCGTTGCATCGCCTTGCGGGCGCGCGGGGTGTCGCGGGCGTCGTGGTAGGCGACGGCCAGACGGAACCAGGAGCGCCAGTCGCCGGGGGCGGCCTCCGTCTCGGCCTTGCGCCGGGCGAAGACCTCGTCGGCCGAGTCCCGGTCGATGCGCCCGCTGGGAGTGCGCTTCAGTTCGTCGACGGGCAGACCGCCCTCGGCGTCGAGTTCGGCGGCGAGCTGGTTGGCCCTGCGGACGAACTGCGTGTTCTTCCACAGGAACCACAGGCCGATGACCGGCAGGATCAGCACCGCGACGCCGAACGTGACGGTGAGGGGTGTGCCGGTCTCGATGAGCAGGAGACCGCGGCTGCCGACCAGGACGAAGTAGACGACCAGGACGGCGGCCGTGAGGGCGTAGGTGAGCTTCGCGCGCATGACGGTCAGGGGCTCAGCTCAGGTCCAGGAAGTGTTCCAGGCCGAAGGTCAGGCCAGGGACGCTCCCCACACGGCGGGCGCCGAGCAGGATGCCCGGCATGAAGCTGCTGTGGTGGAGCGAGTCGTGCCGGACCGTCAGGGTCTCGCCCTCGGCGCCGAGCAGGACCTCCTGGTGGGCCAGCAGCCCGCGCAACCGGACGGCGTGCACCGGAACGCCGTCGACGTCGGCGCCACGGGCGCCGTCCAGGGCGGTGGTCGTGGCGTCGGGGGCCGGGGCGGTGCCGGCTTCGCGGCGGGCCTCGGCGATGAGCTGGGCGGTGCGCGTGGCGGTGCCGGAGGGGGCGTCCACCTTGTTCGGGTGGTGCAGCTCGACGACCTCGACGGACTCGAAGTACGGGGCGGCGAGCTGCGCGAACTTCATCGTCAGGACGGCCCCGATGGAGAAGTTCGGCGCGATGAGCACACCCGTCCGAGGGGACTGGTCCAGCCACCCCTTGAGCTGCGCGAGGCGCTCGTCGGTCCAGCCGGTGGTGCCGACGACCGCGTGGATGCCGTGGCGTACGCAGTAGTCGAGGTTGGCCATGACCGAGTCGGGCGTGGTCAGTTCGACCACGACCTGGGCGCCGGTCTCGGCCAGCGTCTCCAGCTTGTCGCCCCGGCCCAGGGCGGCGACCAGTTCCATGTCCTCGGCGGCCTCGACGGCTCGAACGGCTTCCGAGCCGATCCGGCCCTTGGCGCCGAGGATCGCCACGCGCAGCTTGCTCATCTCTTGTGCTTCCTTGTCGAGCTCGTCCGGCTTGTCCGGCCTGTCAACGGGGATGGTCAGGCGACGGCGTCGTGCAGGCGGGCCGCCTGTTTGTCCTTCAGCGGGCCGATGACCGACAGAGAAGGCCGCCGTCCCAGGATCTCGCGGGCGACCGAGCGGACGTCGTCCGGGGTGACCGACGTTATCCGCGACAGCATGTCGTCGACGGACATCTGCTCGCCCCAGCACAGCTCGCTCTTGCCGATGCGGTTCATGAGTGCGCCGGTGTCCTCCAGGCCGAGGACCGTGGAGCCCTGGAGCTGGCCGATGGCGCGCCCGATCTCGTCGTCGGACAGGCCGTGCTCGGCGACCTGGTCGAGTTCGTCGCGGCAGATCTTCAGCACATCGTGCACCTGTGACGGCCTGCACCCGGCGTACACGCCGAACAGGCCGCAGTCGGCGAAGCCGGAGGTGTACGAGTACACGCTGTAGGCCAGGCCGCGCTTCTCGCGCACCTCCTGGAAGAGGCGGGACGACATGCCGCCGCCGAGCGCGGTGTTGAGCACGCCCAGGGCCCAGCGCCGCTCGTCGGTGCGGGACAGGCCCGGCATGCCGAGCACGACGTGCGCCTGCTCGGTCTTGCGGTCGATCAGCTCCAGGCGGCCCGCGGTGCGCAGGGCGCGCCGGCCGCTGCGCGGGGCGACGGGCTCGGCGCTCGGTTCCTTGAAGGCACCGGCCTTCTCGAAGGCGGCGCGGACCTGCCGTACGACCTTGGCGTGGTCGACGTTGCCCGCACAGGCGACCACGAGGTGGGTCGGGTCGTAGTGCTTCTTGTAGAAGCGGCGGATGCGGTCGGCGGTGAGAGCGTTGACCGTGTCGACCGTGCCGAGGACCGGGCGGCCGAGGGGGTTGTCGCCGAACATCGTGTGCGCGAACAGGTCGTGCACGCAGTCGCCCGGGTCGTCCTCGGTCATGGCGATCTCTTCGAGGATCGCGCCCCGCTCGACGTCGACGTCCTCCTCGAGGATGCGGGAGCCCGTCAGCATGTCGCAGACGACGTCGATGGCGAGGGGCAGGTCGGTGTCGAGCACGCGCGCGTAGTAGCACGTGTACTCCTTCGCCGTGAACGCGTTCATCTCGCCGCCGACCGCGTCGATCGCGGCGGAGATGTCCAGGGCGGACCTGCGGTCGGTGCCCTTGAAGAGCAGGTGCTCCAGGTAGTGCGTGGCGCCGTTCAGGGCCGGGGTCTCGTCGCGGGAGCCGACGTGCGCCCAGATGCCGAAGGTCGCGGAGCGGACCGAGGGCAGGGTCTCGGTGACGATGCGCAGGCCGCCGGGGAGGGTGGTCTTGCGGACCGTGCCGATGCCGTTGGTGCCCTTGATCAGGGTTTGGGTACGGGCGACGGCCCGCGCCTCCGAGG
>NZ_JBHUQX010000707.1:0-2684 GCF_042674225.1 Streptomyces sp. NPDC056948 | reverse complement strand
CAACAAGGAAGGGACACCTCACATGGAAGCACAGCACTGGAAGAAACCCCCCGTCTGGTGGCGCCGCCCCGACGTCGCCGACGTCGCCTGTCAGTTGTTCGTGCAGTTGAGACATGCTCATCGTCATGACCTGCAACATCTCAACTGCGCTCATAGGAAAAAGGGTTGCCCGGTCTAGCTGGCTGACCTGCCCTAATAGGACACCTGAGCTCTTGGAGGCCTCGGCGGCAAGCCTGTGACCTGGGGTGCCGCATCTCTATCAAGAATGTCTCAACTCCACGAATAATTCCTTGGGATTGGAGCCCTGGGTGTGGAAAAGTTGATCTTGACTTGGGGGTGCGGGGGAGCCGCTTCAAGAGGGGCGGGCGGGGGAAGAGCAAGCCGGCGTTCGTCAAAGTGCACCTGCAGTGGGGGTGGGTGCATCTGTGCCCCGTAGTTGGCGAGGGTGGCGGCCGTCCATGCACGACCGTGCTGCTGGCGCTGTCGGTTTTGAGGTGGGCGCGGCGAACTGGCTTCGCGTGCCCGGGGGAGCGCGATGGTCTAGCCGGAGGGGGCATCGAGGCGTGGGCGGCATGCCAGGGCCGAGGGTGTGGGGCGACCGATGGGCAGCACGGCGACGACACCCAGCGTGGATTCCCGGCTCTGATCTGGGGTGCTTTGGGCTCTGAACTGGGCGCACGTGTTCAAGCCGGATAGCCCGAACCGAAGTACACGTGGCGCCTGGCCTGTGTGAGTTGCGTTCTGTATGCCTATGGCACACGATGTGCGGCGCTGTGAGCTGTGGGTTCGTAATGGAGCTGGAAAGTCGCAACTGCCGCTGGAATCCCTTTGGATTCTCTCTTATTTGTGCAGGTCAGAGGCGTGTAAGGGAGTGCGGTGTCACAGGTCGGGTGGCCGACGCGTCGGCTTGAAGGGCAGGCGATCGGCCCGCTTGGCGGGGTGTTTCAGGGGCGGTCCTGTGTCTGTCGAGCAGCGAGTTCCTCGATGATGCTGGCCTGCTCGCGAATGTCGTCGGCCTGCGCCGGAGTGGGCTCGTACCGTGTGAGGCTGCTGATCTCTGCTCTGGCCGCAGCGATGTCTCCGGTACGGGCGAGGACCACGGCTCGGTGAGACCTGAGTCCGATGATGAGTTCGGGCAGGTTGTAGGCCTGGGTGATGGGCAGGAGCTGCCGGTCGATCAGGCTCAGGGCGGCCTGCGCTTCGTTGCCGCGCAGCAGGGTCTCGACCACGTCCTGGCCGAGGTCGACGGCGGATCGCCAGGCCCCGGCGACCATGTAGAGCTTCATAGCGGGGAACGCGGCGCTGCCGTAGTCGAGTTTGAGCTGACGGCAACACTTGACATGCATGGCGAAGCAGTCGGCGAGGCGCTTGTAGTCGTCGGGTGTTTCGCTGTTCAGGCAGGCTTGTTGCAGTGCCTCGGTGGGGCCATGGAGGTCGGCCAGGTCCAGGCCGAGGTGATCGCAGTAGGCGTCGGCGAGCTCCAGGGCCGCAGTGCCTGCGGCTCGGTAGCTGCCCGCGTGGTAGAGCCCCTGAACGTAGCCGTAACGCAGAGATCGCTCCAGAAAAGAGGGGGCGGGAAGCTCAGCCAGGGCTGTCCTGAACGCAGCATCGAGGGCTTCGGTGTCACCGGTGTGCCCGTGCAGAGGGAACTGGCGGATGGCCACCAGGACCTTCTCACGTGGTCCGATCCTGCTGCCGCCCTCTGAGGCGAGGGCTTCCATGGCGCGGACGTGGCGTGCGTAGGCCTCCCAGTCGTTGTCCCCATATGCCCAGGCGGCCAACGCACTGTGCGCATCAAGGCGGTCGACGGCGTCCCGACCCGGTTCTTGCGCCACGTCCGCGATCACCGTGCGCAGTTCGCGCGGGAATCCACCCTCCCAGAAGCCCTCCTGCATGGTGATCTCCAGCAGAAGGTTGATCTGGCCGGTATCGGCGAGCAGCCGCATCCAGCGGGCCAGCCGCGGCAGCTCCCTGTGGCCCTCGAAAAGATCAGCCAGGGTCTGCTCGACACGGCGGGCTGCTTCCTCAGGCAGGTCATGCGACGCAGGGAGAGCCAACGGTGCGGCCGCATCGTGGAGTTTGGCGAAACCGTCGGCGAATGTCTGCACGAGGCCGAGCCCTGCGAGTTCGCGCACGGCCCCGGCCGCGGCAGCGGGACGTGTCGGTCCCGCGGCTGCCGCCAGCTGCTGCAATTCCGGGCTACTCAGGGGAACTTCGGCGATGGCCATGAGGCCGGCCATCGTGCGTGCCAGCACGGACAGGTGCCCGAAAGTCTCTGCCAGGATGTGTTCCTGGGCCGTGGGGGCGAGGTGGGTTTGCTCCTGCACCGCCGCGCAGAAGGCGGCCCCGTCGCCCGCGTGCGCGGTGCGGGCCAGGTGCGCGGAGTTGAGGACGTACAGCGGCAAACCAGCTGTGAGCGCCAAGACCCGCTGTGCGGTGGGGTAGTCCAGGGTGCAGTCTTCGGCAGCGAAGACGGCGGCCACGGTGTCGGTGTCCCAGCCGGGCAAGGACTCGGCGATGAGACCCAGATGCGCGGCGAGCGCGGTCTGCTCCGGGTGGGGGTGGCCCAGCAGCGTGATCCGGGACGTCGGCAGTGCCTGGACAAGCAGCCGTACGTCGTTGGACGGGAGGTCGTGCACGTTGTCGATGACGACCGCGATGGCTGTGCCGTCGTGGGCCAGGCG
>NZ_JBHUQX010000706.1:0-2687 GCF_042674225.1 Streptomyces sp. NPDC056948 | reverse complement strand
CCCCTAGCGGGCCGCAGCCCCTAGGGGCGCGGGGAACTGCGCGACCAGCCACCACGCACCCGCACCCGCACTGCGGCAAGCACCCCTACGGCGATGAGGCGCACCACACCGGCCGGCCGGCTCACTTCCAGCGGAGCAACGCCCCGAGTCCACCCACCGGCGCCTCCTCCTCCGCAACCGCCAGCGCGGGCGCATCCGTGGCCACCGCCGACCGGATCAACGCGTCATCCGCCCGGGCCGGCCACGAGTGCTGCTCGCCGAGGATCTTCAGATCCGTGCGCCGCACCGCCACCTGGTCCGGGTCCTCGCCGATCCACACCTCGCGGTGCGCGTCCGGCCCGTTCGGCCTGATCAGCAGTTCGTCGATACGGTGCTCACGTGCCGCCTCGATCAGCGCGGGCACGCCCTCCACGGCCCGGGCCCGGCCCTCGTCGTCCGGGCTCCGGCCGGCCCGGAACCGCTCCAGTTCGGCCTCGGCCTGCCACGCCACATGCTCGGCGCGGGCCCGCTCCACGTCCGCGTCGAGGAGCCGACTGCCGCTGCCGTGCGGCGCCTCGACGACCAGACCGTGCAGCCGCTTGGGCAGCCGGTCGTGCACGGACCGCCGCTCCCGGTCGTCGCCCACGAGAATCAGCAGGTCGGCCTGCGTCTCCTCCTGGCACACGGCGAGCGCGTCGGCGATCTCCGCGGCGTTGTGCTCCCAGGTGTTCTCCACCCGCAGCTGGAAATGCCGCTCGGACCAGTCCGCGGAGCCCGTCCGGTGCACCGGCCACCGGCGCCCGGTGACGCCCCCGGCGTCCTCCCGGCTCAGTGCGCTGCGCAGCTCGAAGTCCGCGCCCTTGCGGTCGACGTAGGCCACCACGCAGACCGGGTCCTCGCCGGCCAGCTCCAGCAGGGGTGTGGCGCGCGGCAGCGGGGCCCATTCGGCCCAGTCACCGGCCTGCGGGGGGCGGGCCAGCGGCAGGTCCAGGACGAGCTCCCCAGCGCGGACGAAGAGGGCCCGGCCGTGCGGCTCGGAGGAGTGTCGCAGATCCTCGATCGCGTTCTGCACGGCCCCGCAGGTCGCCTCGTCCGCGCCCTGCGCCGCAAGCTGCCTGGCCATAGCCTGGGCCGTCAGCCGCCGCTCGTGAGGCGTGTCCTCCGTGTGCCGGGAGGTGTCGACGTACACAGAGGCCCAGGGGCCCGAGTGTTCGTAGAGTGGGTGCAGAAAGGCGAGATCCATGGCTCCCTCCCGGGTGCCGATCGGGTGTGGTGCTCAGTTGCACCGGGCGGGTACCCGTACCGCATGAACGAACACGACGAGCGGGGCGACACCATGACCGGAGTGGACCCTGACCGGCTGGACGACCAGCAGCTCATGAAAGAGCTGGAGACCATCCACCGCACGCGCCACGACACGCTGCTGTACGGGTCGAACGACGCGCTGCGCGCCCACAACGAGCGCATGGCGCAGCTCGAGGGCGAGTTCCTGCGCCGCAACCCGCGCCGCCCGGTGGCCGCGGGCCGCACACGCGAAGGGGCCCGGGAGCGGGGGAGCGGGGATTCGGCGACTCCCACGACCCCCGGCACCTGAGCCCCTCGAAGGGCACGCGCCCGGCGGCAGCGCGTTCAGCCGGCCTCCTCGGCGAACACCTCGAGGAAGGTCTCGCAGAACGCCTTCAGGTCGTCCGGCTTACGGCTGGTGACCAGCTTGCCCGCGCCGTGGTCGCAGACCTTGACCTGCTTGTCCACCCAGGTGCCGCCCGCGTTGCGGATGTCCGTTCGCAGACTCGGCCAGGAGGTCAGCTCCCGCCCGCGCACGACGTCCGCCTCGACCAGCGTCCAGGGCGCGTGACAGATCGCGGCCACGGGGCGGCCCTGCTCGAAGAAGTCCCGGACGAACGCGACGGCCTTGTCGTCCATCCGCAGAAAGTCCGGGTTGGCCACACCGCCCGGCAGCACCAGCCCGCCGAACGAGTCGGGCGCGGTCTCGCCCACCACCTCGTCCACGGGAAAGGTGTCCGCCTTGTCGAGGTGGTCGAACGCCTGGATCTTCCCCTGCTTCGTCGACACCAGCACCGGCTCGTGACCGGCGTCCTTCGCCGCCTGCCAGGGATCGGTCAGCTCGATCTGCTCGACGCCCTCGGGTGCGACCAGAAACGCGATACGCATGTTGCTCAACGTCCTTTCCCGGAACCGTTCTTCCCGGTGCTGATCTCCTTCGCCTGGTCCGTGCTCACGCACCACCCCGAGCGTCCGGCTCGGCGCGGCTGATGTCGGCGAGCGCCGACGCGGGGTCCTCGGCCTCGGCCAGGTCGCCGAGGCTCACCATGCCGACCGGCAGTCCGTTCTCCACCACCGGCAGCCGGCGCACCGCGTGCTCGCGCATCAGCGTGGCCGCGGTCGCCACCCGGTCGTCCGGTGACACCGTCACCGGATCCGGCGTGCACACGGTCTGCGCGCTCACCGTCATCGGATCGGCGCCGTCGGCGACGGCCCGCACCGCGATGTCACGGTCGGTGAGCACTCCGATCACGTCCTGCCCGTCGGCGACGACCACGTCGCCGATGTTCTGCGTGCGCATCAACTGTGCCGCCTCGACGAGCGAGGCGTCCGGGCGCACGGCGACCACACCCGGAGTCATCACGTCCTTCACCAACTCGGCCATCACTGGGGCCCTCTCTCCGTTCCCAGGTCGGCAGGGGTAC
>NZ_JBHUQX010000705.1:0-2724 GCF_042674225.1 Streptomyces sp. NPDC056948 | reverse complement strand
CCCGGGGCCTGCCTAGATCAACCTGATCAGTGGCCGCCGCGCAGCGAGAAGGACTGCGAGCAGTTCAGCGACTCGCGCTCGCTGTTGTCCTGGTTGGCCAGGCCGAGCAGGGCGCCGACGTTGACGTTGACGTCGTCGACGTTGACCAGACCCTGAGTGCTGTCGTTCTGCTCACAGGACTGAGCCTGCTCGTTCTCGAGCTTGAACTTCCCGTCCCCGCCCGCAGCGTGACCAACGCCAGCGCCGAGGAAGCTGACGCTGCCGAGCATGGCCACGACGACCGCGGCCTTCTGGTACTTGCGCATTACTTCTCCGATTTCTCGAGTCGACACAGACCGTGATGGTCCGGTCACTGACAGTCGCTAAGATAAGCGGCGTTTGGGACTTTTGCCACACGAAACGCCTCGTGGCGTGGGTTTCTTGTGAAAGTGCACGTCACAGCGCTGCGGTGGTTCCACCGAGTGGTCCATTCCTGGGCCGCCACGCCGACCCAACTCCCGTTCGGGCAGCCGCTGCTCACGACGAGCGGGACCTGCCCCGCCGCAGGAGCGGAGAGCGGTCCCGGCCAGTAGACAGGGCAACGGCCGGGGACTATGCAGACGGCCGCCAAGGAGCACCCATTTGGCGGAGCCCCTGTTCAAGATGGGTGATCCGTAGAAGATTTCTCGTGACTGCTCCGGGGCCGCCGCGTTGAACGGGCAGTGCGGCAGCGCGTACTGCTGCCGCACTTACCTAGTCAGTAAGGGAGAACGTGATGTCTCGCATCGCGAAGGTTGGCGCTGTTGCTCTCGGCACGAGCGCCGTGGTGCTCAGTGGGGCCGGTCTCGCCGCGGCGGACGCCGGCGCCAAGGGCGCGGCCATCGGCTCGCCCGGCTTCCTGTCCGGCAATGTGGTTCAGGTGCCGGTCCACGTTCCGGTCAACGTGTGCGGCAACACCGTGAACATCCTCGGCGCCCTCAACCCGGCCGTCGGCAACGAGTGCAAGAACAACGACGGCCACAAGAAGGACGACAAGAAGCACGGCAAGAAGCACGGCCACCGCCACTGACGTCTGCCGCCTGACCCGAGAGCCCCGGCCCCCCGAATGCCGGGGCTCTCCCCATGTATCCGTGCGGAACGCGAACCCGTGCGGAACGCGAACCCGTGCGGAACGCGAACCCGTGCGGAACGCGAACCCGTGCGGAACATGAACCCGTACGGACACGAACCCGTACGGAACCCACGTCCCCTCACGCGTAGCGGTAGATCCGGCCGACGTCCTCCAGTTGCTGCGGCGTCACGTCCCACGGCGGCAGCCTCTGGCGCCGTGCCACGATCCGGCCGTGCTGCCGGTCGCCCTGGCGCGGCGGCGTCGCCGGGAGGTAGCGGGCACCACGGTGCCGGCGTTGCCAGCGATACCACTGCAGGTCGATGAAGGCGTGGTGCAGCCAGAACACGGGGTCGTTGACGGAGGCGCCGCCGCGCATGTCCCCGCCGACCCAGCCGTGCACCCGGTTGTGGTTGCGCCAGGACGTGTTGTCCCGGCCGGTGCCCCAGCCCTCCAGCTTGTTGCGGAAGCCCCGCGTGACCGTCGAGTCCCAGGGCGCCACGTCGTAGACGGGGTCCTTCAGCGCCCAGGCCAGTTCGCTCTTCGTGGGCAGGTCCACCGGTCGGCGGGGGCGTCCGAGCTCCCGGGTGAGGAACTCCCTGTCGGTCACGTTCACCTTGATGGTCCAGTTGCCCTGCCGGTAGGCGAACGGACCGGTCATCACCTGGTGGTCGGAACGGCGCCCGTCGCCCCCGAGAAGGCGGTCCGTCCAGGGCGCGGAGGTGGTCGCGCGGTCACGCGTCCAGTCCCAGTACGGCACCGTCACCGAGGAGTCCACCCGGCGCAGCGCGCGCTCCAGGTCGAGCAGGAACCGGCGGTGCCAGGGCAGGAAGGACGGCGCCATGTGTGCGGCGCGCAGTCCGTGCTCGCCGTCCGCGGAGAAGTACTCGATGTGCATGCGGACGAACTCGTCGTACTCGCCCCGCCGTTTGACCTCCAGCAGCGCCTTGACGAACCGGCGCTGCTCGGCCCTGGTCAGCGTGGCGGCGTCCCTACGTACGTACGCCACGCCGGTCCTCCGTGTGCACGTGCCCCGCGCTTCCCGGTCCCGGAGCGCGCAGCCGCAGACCGGGGCCGAGTGCGTCGACGGCGGCGCGGGCGGCCTCGAGCGGTGTCCGGTGGGAGCAGTAGTGGTCGACCATGCTCAGCCAGGTGCCGTCGGCCCGGCGCATCAGCTGGAGCGGGCGGCCGTCCACGGTGACGTGCCAGCGGCCCTGCCCGGCGGAGCCGTGCGGCGGGGTCCACGTCACGCCGATGCGACGGCCACGGTAGGTCTCGGCGAAGGCGGTGTCCTTCCGGACGTCTTCGGGGCCGGGGCGCTGCGGCCAGAAGGCCGCGGCCACCGGGGCCGCCAGGGCCGCGGCGAGGGCCCAGACGCGCAGGCCGCGCGTCACCTCCCGCCGTGTGCTGCCCGCCGGCAGGGGGTCTGCCGGGGCCGGCGCCCCGTCCCCCGCCGGTCCTTGGCCGATGCTGACGGTCATGGCCCACTCCTCGTCCGGTTCCGGTGTCGTAGCCGTAACCGCCGGACGTCCCGCGCGGTCACCGCCGCGCGGCCAGACAAGTGATCACCGGTGTCCGTCCCGGCGGGGAGGGGGCCGCGTCAGTGGCCGGACACATGCGGAGGGCCGGTCCTCGGA
>NZ_JBHUQX010000704.1:0-2740 GCF_042674225.1 Streptomyces sp. NPDC056948 | reverse complement strand
GCCACGGGCGGCCCTGGTGGGGGGGGTGCGTCAGGTGCGCGCCGGTTCCAGATCGGGTGTGCCGTCGGGGGCCGGCTCCGTCCCGGGCCGGCGGCTGAGCGCCTCGCCCTCCACGTCCACGCGGGGCAGCACCCGGTCCAGCCACTTCGGCAGCCACCACGCCTTGTCGCCGAGCAGGGCGAGCACGGCGGGCACGATCGCCATCCGTACGACGAAGGCGTCGAAGAGGACGGCGGCGGCGAGCCCGAAGCCGATCATCTTGATCATGGAGTCGTTCTCGCCGATGAACCCGGCGAAGACCGCGATCATGATCAGGGCCGCCGCGGCGACCACGCGGGCGCTGTGCCGGAAGCCGGACGTGACCGCCTGTGCGGGCGACTCGCCGTGGACGTAGGCCTCCCGCATCCGTGAGACGAGGAACACCTCGTAGTCCATCGCCAGACCGAAGACGATGCCCACCAGGAAGATCGGCATCAGGCTCATGATCGGGCCGGTCTGCTCCACACCGAGGAGCTCCGCGCCGTGGCCCTGCTGGAAGACCACGACGACCGCGCCGAGCGAGGCCAGCACCGACAGCAGGAAGCCGAGGGCCGCCTTGAGCGGGACGAGCAGCGATCGGAAGACCACCAGCAGCAGCACGATCGCCAGACCGACCACGACGATCAGATACGGCACGAGCGCGGCCTGCACCTTCTCGGAGATGTCGATGTTCAGCGCGGTGGTGCCGGTGACCTCGTAGCTCGCGCCGGTGCCGGACTCGATGCCGGGCCGTTCGTCCCGGATGGTCTTCACCAGGGTCTTGGTCTTCTCGTCGGTCGGCGCCGTGGAGGGCACGACGGAGAAGACGGCGGTGTCGCCGGTGTCGTTGAAGCGCGCCGGGGAGACGGACACGACGCCCTTGGTGGCGCCGATCTCCTTGGCGATCGAGTCCGCGGCCCCCTTGGGGTCGGTGGCGCCCTTGCCGTCCACGACGATGGTCAGCGGCCCGTTGAAGCCCGGCCCGAAGCCCTCGGCGAGCGCGTCGTAGGCCCGGCGCTCGGTGGTGGAGGTGGGCTTGGCCTCGTCGCCGGGCATGCCGAGCTGGAGGTCGGCCGCCGGCAGCGCGAGGGCGCCGAGGCCGACGACGCCGAGGATCAGGACGGGTATGGGGCGGCGCAGGACGAACCGGGCCCAGCGGGCTCCGCCGTTGGTCTCGGTGCTCTCCTCGATCCGGCCGCTCTTGCGGGCCCGCCGGGGCAGCACCGCGTTCGGCCAGAAGCCGAGGAACGCCGGGACGAGGGTCAGCGCGATCAGTACGGCGACGACGACCGCGCCGGCGGCGGCCAGGCCCATCTTGGTGAGCATCGGGATACCGACCACGGCGAGCCCGGCCAGCGCGATGACGACGGTGAGCCCGGCGAAGACCACCGCGGACCCGGCCGTGCCGACGGCCATGCCGACCGCCTCCTGCGGCGTGCTGCCCTTGGCGCGTTCCTCCCGGTAGCGGGACACCACGAACAGGGCGTAGTCGATGCCTACGGCGAGGCCCAGCATCATCGCCAGGGTGCCGGTGGTGGTGGACAGGCCGAGGGCGCTCGCCAGGGCGAGGATCGTGGCCATGCTGACGCCGACGCCGATGACGGCGGTCAGCAGGGGCAGCCCGGCGGCGGCCAGGGAGCCGAAGGTGACGAGGAGGACGACGGCGGCGATCGCGACGCCGATCACCTCGGCCATGCCGCCCGGCCCGGTCTCGTCGGCCAGCGCGGTGCCGCCCGCCTCGACCGTCAGCCCGGCATCCCGGGCTCCCTCGATGGTGTGCTCCAGATGGGTCCGGCCGGCGTCGGTGAGCTCGGTGGCCTTGACCTTGTAGGTGACGGTCGCGAAGGCGGTCGAGCCGTCCTTGCTGATCGTCTTCGCCTGGAACGGGTCGACGGCGCTCGCGACCTGCGTGCCGTCGCCCAGGCCGGTCACGGCCTTCTCGATCGCCTCCTTGTTCTCGGCGGCGGTCACCTTCTCGCCGCCCGGCGCGATGAAGACGACCCGGGCGGTCGCCCCGTCGGCCGTGGCGCCCGGGAAGCGCTGTTCCATGAGGTCGAACGCCTTCTGGGACTCGATGCCGGGCATCGAGAACTCCTCGTCGACCGCCCCTGGCGCCTTGAGGGCGCCGAGCCCGACGGCGGCCAGGACGGCCGCCCAGACCAGGGCGACGTACCAGCGTCGCCGGAAGGCCAGTCGGCCCACTCGATACAGGAAAGTTGCCACGGCAGCAGGTCTCCACATCCGGTGTCGATCGTCCGCCCAGCGTGTCCGTGACAAGGCCCCCGCGTCGTCGTGCGGCTGCCGACAATCCCGACTACTGAGAACGCAGTACGACCTGGCCCGCGGGTCCGCCTCGGGTACGACAATCCCGGGCCCTCCGAGACGACCTGTGGTAGCTTGGTTGGCGTTGCAGTTTTGGTTCCCAGAGACTTCGAGTGCTCTATCGACCTTCGTCGACGAGCACTCTTTTTAGTTTCCGAGGATTTTCGGATCTCTCCGAGGGTGATCATTTCGGCGACTCCGAGTCCGTAAAGTGCGGATCTCGGGTATTTGCCCCTCAAGGGAGATTCACTATGGCAACTGGCACCGTGAAGTGGTTCAACGCGGAAAAGGGCTTCGGCTTCATCGAGCAGGAGGGTGGCGGCCCGGACGTCTTCGCCCACTACTCGAACATCGCCACCTCCGGCTTCCGCGAGCTTCAGGAAGGCCAGAAGGTGTCCTT
>NZ_JBHUQX010000703.1:0-2742 GCF_042674225.1 Streptomyces sp. NPDC056948 | reverse complement strand
GCCTCGTACCTTGCGGTTATCCCGGTACGGCCGGTTCAGTCGGCCGTCAGGTACGGCGTGGCCTGCCGACGGGGGCCCAACCCGGTCTTGGCGGCGAAGAGTTCACCTCTACACGGCGAACTCGACCGGCAGGCTGTCCAGCCGGGACTCCCACGTGGAGGCGGTCGAGGTGAGCTCCTCCGGCGGTGCGGCCAGGCTCAGGCCCGGCAGGCGGTGCAGCAGGACGTCCACGGCGATCGCGATGATGGACTGGCCGATGCTCTGCCCGGGGCACTCGTGCGGACCGGAACTGAACGCCAGGTGGGCCTGGTTGCCCTGGACCGAGACACCGATGTCCGGCCGGACGTCGGGGTCGACATTGCCCGCCGCGAGGCCCATCAGCAGCAGGTCGCCCTCCTGGATCTGGTGGCCGCCGAGTTCCAGGTCGCCGGCCGCGAACCGGCCCGGCAGCACCGCCAGCGGCGGGCTGTTCCACATGACCTCCTCCACCACGGCGGAGATGTTCAGCTGCCCGCTGACCAGTCCGGAGAGCCGGGCGGTGTCGGTGAGGACGAGTTGCAGGACCCGGGCCAGCAGATTGCTGGTCGTGGTGTGCGCGGCGATCAGCACGAGACGCAGATGGCTGACCACCTCCTCATCGTCGAGCCCTGCCGCGTGCTCCAGCAGGGCGGTGGTGAGGTCACCGCCGGGTTCGGACTTCTTGCGCTCGGCCAGTTCGCCGAGGATCACCATGATGCGTTCGTTGTGCGCGAGGGCGTCCTCACCGCCCTTGAAGACCTGCGCGCAGGACTCGACCAGGTCCCGGCCCTCCGCCTCCGGGAGCCCGAGGATGCGGGAGAGGACGAGCATCGGCAGGTAATCGGCGTAGTCCTTCACCAGGTCAGCGTGCCCGGCGTCCGCGAACGCGTCGATCTGCTTGTTCGCGATGCGGGTCGCGTGGCGCCGGATGCCCCGGACCGCGGCGGCCTGGAGTCCGTCGGTGACGGCGGCCCGCAGCCTGCGGTGCGGATCGCCGTCCTGGGACACGCAGTCCGGCCGCCAGCCGAGCATCGGGATGAGGGGCGAGGTCTCCGCCACGCGCCCCTCCGTCCAGTCCCGCCAGATGCGGGCGTCCCGGCTGAACTGGCGGGGATTGTCGAGCACCCGCCGGTTGTCGCGGTAGCCGAGGACCAGCCAGGCGGGCACATCGCCTTCGAGCAGGACGGGCGCGACCGAGCCGTGTTCCTTGCGCAGCCGCTCGTAGATGCCCGCCGGGTCGGTCGCCGCCTCCGGCCCGTACAGCCGGGCCGGATCGGCCCCGTGATGGGCGACGGGGCAGCCGCTCGGGACCTGAACGGCGTTATCGGTCTGATCGTTCATCGGGGCTCCAGGGCCACGGCCGAGCGTTCCCTCAGGTGGTGGATCAGGGCGACGAGGACGTCCCGGCTGGAGGCCCGGTCGCGGGCGTCGAAGGCGATGACCGGGGTGTGCTCGGGGATGTCCAGGGCGTCCCGGATCTCCTCGGCCGGGTAGTTGTCGGAGTCGGGGAAGACGTTCAGGGCGACGACGAAGGGGACCTCCTGCCGCTCCATCTCCTCGATCGCCCGGAAGCTGGACTCCAGGCGGCGGGTGTCCACCAGGACGATCGCGCCGAGCGCCCCCTTGAACAGCCCGTTCCACAGGAACCAGAAGCGCTCCTGGCCCGGCGTGCCGAACAGGTACAGCACGAGGCTCTCGTTGATGCCGATCTTGCCGAAGTCCAGGCTGACGGTGGTCTGCGTCTTGTCGGCGACTCCGATGAGACGGTCGACGTCGGCACTGGCCTGGGTGAGGGTCTCCTCGGTGGTGAGCGGCTTGATGTCGCTGACCGACCGGACCATCGTGGTCTTCCCGGTGCCGAACCCGCCGGCGATCATCACCTTCACCGAGCGGGCGTCCCCGCCCGCCCGCCCTCCGGGTTGGTCAAAGCCTTTCAAGTCCACTGAGTACCTCCTCAAGGAGCGCGAGGTCGGGCCCGCGGCCGGCTTCGTGTGCCGGGATGGGGTTACGGGCTTCGACGCGACCTGCGACGAGCAGGTCCGACAGCAGCACTGCGAGAATGTTGAAGGGCAGCCCGAGGTGAGCGCCGAGTTCTGCGACCGACAGCGGATCGCGGCACCGGCGGAGAATCTCCTCGTGCTCGTGCTGCATGCCCGGTAACGGGGCGGCGCGGGCGACGACGAGCGTCGCCACGTCGAGGCTCGACGCCGAACCGCCCGGTCCGCTGCGACCGCCCGTGAGGACGTAGTAGCGCTCGAGACCGGACGGGTCCGACGACCTGCGGGGAGCACTCATCCAGAGTGCTCCTCCAGGCGCGGAGTGGTGCCGAGGAGCTCACCCATCCTGCGGGCCAGGTCTCTCATCTGGTGCCCGAGCAGCCCCTGGTCGAGGCCTTCCCTGGCAAGGACACCGAGGTACGTCTCCACACCGGCGCGGACCACGAAGAGGTGCCCTCCGTCGACTTCGATCATCGCGAGGCGCAGCTGCCCGGCGTACTTGGGGAACTGCTCGGCGACCGGCTGGGCGAGGGCCTGCAGGCCGGCCACCACAGCGGCGAAGCGGTCGACGTCATCGGGGTCTTCGGCGCCGTAGGAGGTGATGGCCTTGCCGTCGCTGGAGGCCACGAGGGCGAAGCGGATCTCCTGGATGCTCTCGACGAGATCGCGGAGCGCCCAGCTCACATCTGTTCCTTGTTGCGTCATGAGGACTAGTCGCTCTCTTCGG
>NZ_JBHUQX010000702.1:0-2754 GCF_042674225.1 Streptomyces sp. NPDC056948 | reverse complement strand
GCCGCGGCGCCCCGCACGCGGCGGGGCTCGCGGGCGCCGACGACGTCGTCGTCACGGTCACGCTGTCCAAGTCGCTCGGCAGCCAGGGCGGAGCCGTCCTCGGCCCCGCCCGGGTGATCGACCACCTGGTCAACGCGGCACGGACGTTCATCTTCGACACGGGACTCGCCCCCGCGGCGGCGGGGGCGGCCCTGACGGCCCTGCGGTTGCTGCGTCGCGAGCCGGAACGGGCGGCACGGGCCCGTGCGGTGGCGAGCGAACTGCACGCACGCCTGACCGCCGCGGGTCTGGAAGCGGTGCGTCCGGACGCCGCGGTGGTCTCGGTGCGCGCGCCCTCACCCGAGGACGCCGTGCGCTGGGCGGCCGAGTGCCGCGCGGCGGGCCTGGCCGTGGGCTGCTTCCGTCCTCCTTCCGTGCCCGACGGCATCTCACGACTCAGGCTGACCGCCCGCGCGGACCTGACCGGGGAACAGATCGAACGCGCTGTACGGCTGATCGGCGAGACGCGGCCATGAGTCGGCGTGACACGGTCGTGCGTCGCACGATGACGGACTGAGCGATGACGGACTGATCAGAAACGGTCAGATGCGGTCGACCGCGGCCGTGAACTCCGCCCAGCTCCTCGATGAGAAGAGCAGCGCGGGCCCGGCCGGGTCCTTGGAGTCCCGCACGGCGAGCAGTCCGGCCCAGGGCGGGGTATCCGGACGCGCGGTCTCGACGCAGTTGTTCGCGCCGGTGCTGTAGCTGCTGCGCAACCACCGCACACCGTGCAGCTCGATGCTTGAGGGGACATGACGAGGCAGTGCACGCATGGTGCCTCCTTACGCGCCGGCGGCTGTCCCGGCGATGAAATCCAACGAGTCCTCGGGCGAAAGGGCGTGGATCTGAAGGGCGTTGAAGGCCTCCGTGTAGGCCTGGAGGTCTTCTTTCCGTTCGAGGTAGAGGCTACTCGTCAAGTGGTCGAGAACAACCACGTTCAGATCAGAAGTGCTCGAAAATGAGAAGATAACGAAAGGGCCGGTGACACCGATGTGCGCCCCGGCGGCGAACGGCAGTACCTGGAGCCGCACTTGGGGCAGGCGCGCCGCCTCGACCAGCCGTTCGAGCTGCCGGGCCATGACTCCGGGCCCGCCCACCTCCCGCCGCAGCACGGCCTCGTCCAGGACGGCGCTCAGTTCCAGCGGCGGATCCGCGCGCAGCACGTCCTGCCGGGCCAGTCGCACCTCGACCAGCGTGTCGAGCCGGTCCTCCGGCAGGCCCTCCACCGCGGCCTTCGTCACCGCACGCGCGTACTCGGGCGTCTGGAGCAGCCCCGGAACGACGGTGGTCTCCAGCGTGCGCATCGCGGTGGCCTGGGACTCCAGGCTGATGAAGTCCCGGTAGGTCGGCGGCAGCACCCCGCGGTAGGCGTGCCACCAGTGGTGCCGGCCGCCCCCGTCGTCGGACCCCGCCAATACCAGAAGCAGCTCGCGAAGTTGGGAGTCCGCCACACCGTAGGCGTCGAGAAGTAACCGCACATCGGCCGGTTTCACCCCGCTCGTGCCCGTCTCGATCCGGCTGACCTTGGACTGGTGCCAGCCCACCAGCCGGGCCGCCTCACCGCTGGTGAGGCCCGCCGAAGTGCGCAGCGCGCGCAGTTCGGCGCCCAGTTTCCGGCGGCGCACCGCGGGACCGTGCTGCATGGGTTCTCCTTACTCCTTCCGAGCCACCCGAATACGGTCTCGCGTCGTAGAGTTCACCGCTTTGGGCGACAGATATATGCATATCTTGGTGGATCGCCGCCCTTCGCGGGTGTTCTGGTGGCACTCTGGCGGCGAAGCACCAGTCCGGGACCGTACTCGAACCATCCGCTCCGTGTCGGGCTGCGGTCCCGTGGGAAAGGGACGACGTCGCCATGGCAGACCATTTGGAATCATCCGTCACTCTGCCGAGCGATCCAGCCTCGGTCTCCGCAGCGCGCGCCTACGTGGTGGACACGCTGGCGGAGTGGGGCCTGCCGGCGGACACGGAAGTGTCCGACACCATCCGGCTCATCATCTCCGAGCTCGCCACCAACGCCGTCCTGCACACCTTCGGGCAGTCGCCCACGTTCACGGTGGACGTCGCGCTCGACCGCGACGAACGGCTGCGCATCGGTGTCACGGACAGCCACCCACGGCTCCCCAGACGGCTCCCCGCCGCGGTACAGCAGGACAACGGCCGCGGTCTGGTCATCATCCGCTGGCTGACCGCCGAGTGCGGCGGCAGGCTCAGGATCCGCCCCACCCGTGAGGGCGGCAAGACCATCTCCGTCGAATTTCCGTGGACCGTCCCGGCCCAGCCCATGACGGCGGCGGGACAGCAGGAGCCGTAGCCTCACCACGGCGCGCCGGCCCCGAGCGCGCGCACACCCACCGGCGTGACCGACGTCCGCGCCACCCTCCTCGCAGAGCCTGTCACCGGCGCCGCAGCGACGCCTCCCGGCGCGACGCTCCTCCCCGACGCGGTGCGGGGATCCTGACGGTGCCCTGGGGCGCCGCCTCCTCGACAGCGGGCTCCGGTTCCCCGCAGCCGCCGTTCGCCTCCTCCCGCAGCCCCGCCCGCCGCACCAGCCGGGGGAGCACGCCCCACAGTGCGACGCAGACCAGGAAGGTCGCCGCCGGCGCGCTGCAGTGGTGTCTCGCCGCGAGCGGTGCAGGGACTGTGCTCGGCCATGACGCGACGATCAACCACGTGAGCCCGTGTCACGCTCCCGGCGTGCGGCGGCGCGTGTCA
>NZ_JBHUQX010000701.1:0-2755 GCF_042674225.1 Streptomyces sp. NPDC056948 | reverse complement strand
CCCGAAGGGTGCCGGGCCTCACTCGGTGCCGTAAGGGCGTCGGACCTACAGGCCCGCCGCCTTGCGCAGCGCGTCCACACGGTCCGCCTGCTCCCAGGTGAACTCGGGAAGCTCACGGCCGAAGTGGCCGTACGCCGCGGTCTGGGCGTAGATCGGGCGGAGCAGGTCGAGGTCGCGGATGATCGCGGCCGGGCGGAGGTCGAAGACCTCGTCGATCGCCTTCTCGATCCTGTCCGTGTCGATCTTGGCGGTGCCGAAGGTCTCGACGAACAGGCCCACCGGCTCAGCCTTGCCGATCGCGTACGCCACCTGGACCTCGCAGCGGGTGGCGAGACCCGCGGCGACGACGTTCTTGGCGACCCAGCGCATCGCGTACGCGGCGGAGCGGTCGACCTTGGACGGGTCCTTGCCGGAGAAGGCACCGCCGCCGTGGCGGGCCATGCCGCCGTAGGTGTCGATGATGATCTTGCGGCCGGTCAGGCCGGCGTCGCCCATCGGGCCGCCGATCTCGAAGCGGCCGGTGGGGTTGACCAGGAGACGGTAGTTCTCCGTGTCGATCTTGATGCCCTCGTCGAGCAGCGCCTTCAGCTCCGGCTCGACGACGAACTCCTTGATGTCCGGAGCCAGCAGCGAGTCCAGGTCGATGTCGGAGGCGTGCTGGGAGGAGACCACGACGGTGTCCAGGCGGACCGCCTTGTCGCCGTCGTACTCGATGGTGACCTGCGTCTTGCCGTCCGGGCGCAGGTAGGGGATGGTGCCGTTCTTGCGCACCTCGGACAGGCGCTTGGACAGGCGGTGGGCCAGGAAGATCGGCAGCGGCATCAGCGTCGGGGTCTCGTCCGTCGCGTAGCCGAACATCAGGCCCTGGTCGCCCGCGCCCTGCTTGTCGAGCTCGTCCTCGTCGCCCTCGACACGGGACTCATAGGCCGTGTCGACACCCTGGGCGATGTCCGGGGACTGTGCGCCGATGGACACCGAGACGCCGCAGGAGGCGCCGTCGAAGCCCTTCTTCGAGGAGTCGTAACCGATTTCGAGGATCTTGTTCCGGACCAGCGTCGCGATGTCCGCGTACGTCTTGGTCGTGACCTCGCCGGCCACGTGCACCAGGCCGGTCGTGATCAGGGTCTCGACGGCGACCCGGGAGGTCGGGTCCTCGCGGAGCAACGCGTCGAGAATGGTGTCGCTGATCTGGTCAGCGATCTTGTCAGGGTGACCCTCGGTCACGGACTCCGAGGTGAACAGGCGACGGGACACAACGCTCCCTGGGGTTGCAGCGGCTGCTGGCTGATCATTGGCGGACGGCGGGGGCTGCACCTCACGCCGTCCGTGGAACAGTTTACGGGTCACGCTTCGGCCACGGCCCCCCTGTCTCGCCACTCGGAAGTGCTGTGACCTGCGGCACGGGCATTCTGCCCAATCCCGACCGGCGTTGGCCAGAGGCGCCACGCCCCGATCGGCCGGGTTTCACGAAGGCGCAGGGCGACTGAAACATCAGCCGAGGCGCCCGGCCACCAGGTCCCACACGGTTTCGGCCAGGGCTTCCTTGGGTCCGTACGGCACCGCGGTCTCGCTGCCGTCGGTGCCGAGCACGACGGCTTCGTTCTCCTCGGAACCGAAGGTCTTGCGCTCCCCGACCTCGTTCACCACCAGCAGATCGCAGCCCTTGCGCTTCAGTTTGGCGCGGCCGTTGGCGAGCACGTCGTCCGTCTCCGCGGCGAAGCCGACGATCACCTGTCCGGGGCGAACCCGGTCGGTGGAGATCTCCGCGAGGATGTCCGGATTACGCACCAGGGTGATGGGCTCCGGCTCCTGGTCGTCCTTCTTCTTGATCTTCCCGGCCGCGTAGGTCACCGGACGGAAGTCCGCCACCGCCGCCGCCATGACCACGGCGTCGGCGTCGGCGGCGGCGCTCAGCACCGCCTCCCGCAGGTGCGCGGCCGTGCCGACGGGAACGACGTCCACCCCGGCCGGGTCCGGCAGGGTGCTGTTGGCCGCGATCAGCGTGACACGGGCGCCGCGGGCGGCCGCGGTGCGGGCGAGGGCGTAGCCCTGCTTGCCGGAGGAGCGGTTGCCCAGGAACCGGACCGGGTCCAGGGGCTCACGGGTGCCGCCCGCGCTGACCACGACATGCCGGCCCTTGAGGTCCGGCTCGCTCACGCCCCGGGCCAGCACCCGGCGGCACACCTCGAAGATCTCACCCGGGTCGGGCAGCCGGCCCTTGCCGGTGTCGACGCCGGTGAGACGGCCCACGGCCGGCTCGATGACGAGAGCGCCACGGCGGCGCAGCGTCGCCACGTTCTCCTGGGTGGCCGGGTGCTCCCACATCTCCGTGTGCATGGCGGGGGCGAAGACGACCGGGCAGCGGGCGGTGAGCAGGGTGTTGGTGAGCAGGTCGTCGGCGAGGCCGTGGGCCGCCTTGGCGAGCATGTCGGCGGTGGCCGGGGCGACGACGACCAGGTCGGCATGCTGTCCGATACGGACGTGCGGGACCTCGTGGACGTCGTCCCACACCTCGGTGGAGACCGGGTGCCCGGAGAGCGCGGACCAGGTGGCGGCGCCGACGAAGTGCAGCGCGGAGGCCGTGGGCACCACGCGCACGTCATGGCCCGACTCCGTCAGCCGCCGCAGCAGCTCACAGGCCTTGTACGCGGCGATGCCGCCACTGACCCCCAGAACGACCTTCGGTTTGTCCACCGCTTCTCCCCGGACCTCGGCAACCGGCACAACGTACGACTCCATGACACACCACAGGCCC
>NZ_JBHUQX010000700.1:0-2760 GCF_042674225.1 Streptomyces sp. NPDC056948 | reverse complement strand
CGCCGGTGGCGGCCCCTACTGGCGCGTTCCCTTGACTGGCAGAAACTTCCCGGTTATTGGTGACCTCTTGGAAGTTTCCTTCAGTGGATCCGAGCGGATCACCTCCGGAAGGAGCGCACGTGCACGACACCGGCACGGGAAGCACGGGAAGCACGGGAAACACCGCACAGCCCTCCAGACGCACCGTTCTCGCCGCCACGGCCGGCGTCACCGCCGCACTCGCGGCCGCCGGGCCGGCGTACGCCGCAGACGCCCCGGACGACACTCGACTGCGCGCTCACGTCTCGCGGATGACGCTGGAGGAGAAGGTCGGCCAGCTCTTCGTGATGCGGGTCTACGGCCACTCCGCCACCGACCCCGACCAGGCCGACATCGACGCCAACCTCAAGGAGATCGGGGTCCGTACGGCCGCCGAGCTGGTCGCGAAGTACCGGGTCGGCGGCATCATCTACTTCGCCTGGGCGCACAACACCCGCGAGCCGCACCAGATCGCCGACCTCTCCAACGGCATCCAGCGGGCCTCCCTGGGACTGCCCCGCGGGCTGCCCGTGCTCATCTCCACCGACCAGGAGCACGGGATCGTGGCCCGGGTCGGGAAGCCCGCGACACTGCTCCCCGGCGCCATGGCCGTCGGGGCGGGCGGGTCCCGGTCCGATGCCCGGGCGCTCGGCCGGATCGCGGGCGCCGAACTGCGGGCGATGGGCATCCGGCAGGACTACTCCCCCGTGGCCGACGTGAACGTCAACCCGGCCAACCCGGTCATCGGCGTACGGTCCTTCGGTGCCGACCCGCGGGCCGTGGCCGGGCTGGTGGCCGCCGAGGTCGCCGGATATCAGGGCTCCGGGGTCGCCGCGACCGCCAAGCACTTCCCGGGGCACGGGGACACCAACGTCGACAGCCACACCGGCTTCCCCACCATCACGCACAGCCGCGAGCTGTGGGAGAAGCTGGACGCACCGCCGTTCCGGGCGGCGATCGCCGCGGGCATCGACTCGATCATGACCGCCCATCTGATGGTCCCGGCCCTCGACGACTCCGGCGACCCGGCGACCCTCTCCCGCCCCATCCTCACCGGCATCCTCCGCGAGCGGCTCGGCTACGACGGAGTCGTGGTCACCGACTCCCTCGGCATGGAGGGCGTACGGAGCAAGTACGGCGACGACCGGGTGCCGGTGCTCGCGCTGAAGGCGGGCGTGGACCAACTGCTCAACCCGCCGGATCTGGACCTCGCCTGGAACGCCGTCCTGACGGCCGTGCGTGAGGGCGAGCTGACGGAGGCCCGGCTCGACGAATCGATCCTGCGGGTGCTGCGGCTGAAGTCCGAGCTGGGGCTGTTCCGCGCGCCGTACGTCAGCCAGGGCGGCGTAGACCGGACCGTCGGCATCCGCACGCACCTGAAGGCGGCCGACCGGATCGCCGAGCGGACGACCACACTGCTCGTCAACGAGGGCCGGCTGCTGCCGCTGTCCCGGCGCCGCCACCCCAAGGTGCTCGTGGTGGGGGCCGATCCGGCCTCGCCGTCGGGGACGACCGGTCCGCCCACGGGAGTGCTCGCGGGCGCGCTGTCGGAACTGGGCTTCACCGCCACCGCCCTGTCGACCGGTACCGCCCCCTCCGCGGCGACCATCGCGAAGGCGGTCGCGGCCGCGCGGGACGCGGACGCGGTGGTGGCCGCCACGTACAACGTCACGGCGAGCAGCAGCCAGAAGGCGCTGGTCGAGCAGCTCGTGGCGACCGGGAGGCCGGTCGTGGCGGTCGCGATCCGCAACCCCTACGACGTGGCCCAGTTGCCGTCCGCCCCGGCCTGCCTGGCCGCCTACTCCTGGACGGACGTCGAACTGCGGGCCGCCGCGCGGGTGATCGCGGGCCGGGTGAAGCCACGCGGGAAGCTGCCGGTCGCCGTGCAGCGGGCGGATGATCCGGAACAGGTGCTGTACCCGGTCGGGCACGGTCTGTCGTACTAGACGTACGCCACGGACCGGGCACACCACCCCCAACATGCGCAAACCGCCCCATGTGCCTGGCGTGCGCCCGCGATCGCGGGTCACGCTGGGTCAGGGCCCCAGGGCTCTGAGCACTCAGGGGGACGGCAATGCGCAAGAGGAGTTCGGCGGGGGTGTGCGGGCTGCTCGTGCTGGTCGCGCTGCTGGTCGGGTGTCAGAGCCCGTCGGCGGGCGTGGCGGAGGACGGCCGGCTGGGCGAGCCGGCGACGGGGACGGGGGCGGGGACGAGCGCCGCGGTCTCACCGTCCGCGACGCGGCCGTCCGGGTACGGGGCGGTGTTCCTCGCGGTCGACGAGTGCAGTTCGTTCGGTACGACGAGCTTCACCGAGGTTCCGTGCGCCGGTGAGCGGGCGGCGGCGCGGGTCGCGGCGCGGCACGACGGCGCGGTGCGTGACGGCCCGCGCTGCCCGCGGACCACGGACTTCGTGCTGCACATCAGCGAGCAGCGGCCCGCGTCCGACGAGGACGGCGACGGGGCGGTGCCGCGCGGCTACGCCTGTATGCGCAACCTCCAGCCGCCGCACCCCGGCGACCCGGGCGGCGGGGGCGGGCCGCGCACCATCGTCGGCGACTGCGTCTACAGCTCCGGCGACGGGCAGGTCCGCGAGACCGCGTGCGACGGGCAGGGCGAGCGGAAGCCGGAGTACCGGGTGACCCGGGCGGTCGCCGGACGCGCCGACTGCCCCGGCTCGACCGCCCTGTACGTCCGGCTGGGCGGCGATCGGCCCGTGGGGTGCGCCCGGCCGCTGTGAGCGGC
>NZ_JBHUQX010000699.1:0-2811 GCF_042674225.1 Streptomyces sp. NPDC056948 | reverse complement strand
TCCTTCATCTCGTGTGGCTGCCGGCCCGGGCCGGTCAGCCGTCGGGACGCGATCGCGGTTTCACCAGGCCGCTCCCAGTAAGGGCACGAGGGCGGGCCTGCCGGGGCCTGCCCGATGTCGATGTTCATCGCGGTGCTGCCGGTGGCCTCGAAGGTCGCCCCGGTCTCCCGTTCCAGAGCCGGGCGTTCCGAGCGGATCGTCTTGACCACGCTCTTGGTGTCCTCGGTGTTCGGGCCCGCGGTCGGGACCGCCGAGAACAGGGCGGCGTCACCGGCCGGGTTGAACTGCGCGGGGGACACGGACACGACGCCGGAAGTGGCCCCGATCTGCTGGGCGATCTCGTTCACGGCCGCTTTGGCCTCAACCGCGCCCTTGGCGTCCACGACGATCGTCAACGGCCCGTCGAAACCCGCGCCGAAGCCGTCCGCGAGCGCGTCGTAGGCACGCCGCTCGGTGGAGGAGGCGAGCTTCGGCTCGGCGCCCGGCATGCCCATCTCCAACTGCGCGGCGGGCAGGGCCAGTCAGGGAGCCGCTTGCGCGCGGTACGGGAGAGCACGACGTTCGGCCACATCCCGAGCAGGGCCGGGACGAGTGTGAGGGCGACCAGAACGGCGAATACCACCGCACCCGCCGCACACAGCCCCTTGAGAAGGAGTGCCGATTACGACATGAGGAGACTACGGGATCCGCTTCTCCGGTGAGCGGCAGAAACGATTCAACTTCCCTTGTTCACTCAGGGCCTGCTCGGCTTCACCTTCCTGTCGATGCCGTTCACCCGCACGGTGACCTTCCGTTGGTTCCTCGCCCGGTCGGCCGTGATTCTGTACGACGTGACCTTCCCGTCGCGCCACTCGCAGCTGACCTCGTAGCCGCCGCGGGCACGGAGTCCGCTGAAGGAGCCCTTGGCCTTCCAGCCGTCCGGCAGGGCGGGCAGCAGGTGGATGACGCCGTCGTGGCTCTGCAGGAGCATCTCCGCGACGGCGCCCGAGATACCGAAGTTGCCGTCCATCTGGAAGGGCGGGTGGTTGCAGAACAGGTTGGGCAGCGTGTTGTAGGTCAGCAGCCCGCGCAGCATGATCTGGGCGCGATGCCCATCTCCCAGTCGGGCGAAGAGGGCCGCCCGCCAGGGCCAGGTCCATGATCGGCGGCTGTCGCCCGACACCGTCGCGGCCGTGAAGGGCACGCCTTCCTTCTCGCCGCATCGCGCCTTGAGGGAGACGAGGGCGGCGGCCGCGAACTCGGGTGTTTTGGGGGTTATTTGGCGGCCCGGGTAGACCGCGAAGAGATGCGAGGTGTGGCGGTGGATGTCGGTGGGGCTGTCGATGTCCTCCTGCCACTCCTGCAACTGGCCCCACTTGCCTACCTTGTTCGGCGCGAGGCGAGCCTGCAGGTCCGCGACCTTGGCGCGGTAGGCAGGGTCCGCCTTGAGCACCGCCTCGCAGTCGAGGTAGTTCTGGAACAGGTCCCAGATGATCTGCTGGTCGTACATGACGCCGTCCTCGCGCGGCCCGTGCTCGGGTGACCAGCCGTTCGGCGCGACGAGGAGTCCGTCCTCGCGCTCCTTGAGATGGCCCTCCCAGAACTCGCAGATCTCCTTGATCATCGGGTAGGCGAGGGTCCGGAGGTAACCCAGGTCCTGGGTGAACGCCCAGTGCTCGTACAGGTGTTGTGCGTACCAGGCACTCGCGACGGTGTTCCACTCCCACGCGTTGCCGCCGAAGACGCTCTGGCTGGTGCGGGCGGTCCAGCCGCGCGTGTCCTTGCCGAAGGCGTTGCGGGTCGCCACGCGGCTGGGCACCGCCACCTGCTCGATGAACCGGACGAGCGCCTCATGACACTCCGGCAGGTTGGTCGTCTCGGCTCCCCAGTAGTTCATCTGGACGTTGATGTTGGTGTGGTAGTCGGAGGCCCACGCCGGCTGGTTGCTGTCGTTCCACAGGCCCTGGAGATTGGCGGGCAGACCGTTCGGGCGCGAGGAACTGACCAGCAGGTAGCGGCCGTAGTCGAACATCGCCTGCTCGAGTGTCGGGTCCGCCCCGCCCGCCGCGTAGCGCGCCAGCCGGGCATCGGTCGGCAGAGCGACGACGGCGGGGTCGGAGGCGCCCCAGTCGACCGAGACGCGGTTCATGAGGGCGCGTGTCTCGGCGATGTGCTGCTCGCGCAGCTTGTCGTAGGACCGGGAGGCAGCCTTGCCGAGCGCCCTGGCGATGCCCGGTTCCGGATCGGTTCCGCGCCACCCGGCGGCGGCGTCGAGCTTGTAGTCGGTGCGGGCGTCCAGGAGCAGGGTCAGGGTGGTGCAGCCGCTGAAGCGGAGCATCGATCCGTCGGCACGAACCTCGCCGTCGGTGTGCACGGCCTGGACGGTGCACGCGTGCTTGAGGCCGTTGCCCATGACACCGCTGAAGGCGATCCGGCGGGCGCGGGCGTCGACGGTCGTCGGAGTGTCGTCCTGTCCGGACGTCAGCGATATCGCTCCGGAGAGTCCCTGGGCGTGGTCCGACGTGTAGCGGAAGACCATGACGTCCGCGGACCGGCTCGCGAAAGCCTCCCGCAGGACGCGCCGTCCCGGTGCGCCGAAGCGGGTGACGTGCAGTCCCTTGACGAAGTCGAGGGTGCGCCGGTAGTCGACGACCGTCCGCTGCGTGCGTGTGTCGAAGCCCTTGCCTTCCAGCGCGATCTCGGCGATCTGGAAGCCGGTGGACGACGCGCCGGGGGTCAGGGTGAGCCGGTAGACGCGGTAGGCCGTGCTGTTGGCGATCCGGAAAGTCCGGGTCTCACCGCGGCCGGCGAAGGGCGCTCCGGGGTTCTGCG
>NZ_JBHUQX010000698.1:0-2813 GCF_042674225.1 Streptomyces sp. NPDC056948 | reverse complement strand
GGGCCGGCCTGTGCCCGGGGTCCGCTCAGCCGTCCACCTTGATCGTCTTCATGGTGAGGTGCGACTCGAGGCGCAGGACGGCGGGCAGGCCGCTGAGCTTGCCCATCATGAAGGCCTCGTAGGCGGCGTGGTCGGCCACGGCGACACGGAGGAAGTAGTCGGGGCGCCCGTACATCCTCCGGAACTCGACGACCTCCTCGTAGGACGCCACGGTGGTCTCGAACTCCTCGACGGTCCTGCGGTCCTGGGCGTAGATCTCGACGTCGATGAGCACTTCGAGCTCACGGCCCACCGCTCCGGGGTCGATGACGGCCCGGTAGCCGGCGATGACACCGCTCTCCTCCAGACGCTTGACCCGGCGCAGACAGGGAGGCGGAGTCAGCCCCACCCGCTTGGCGAGCTCGACGTTCGGCAGCCGGCCGTCCTGGCGCAGATGAAACAGAATTTCTCGGTCCACGGCATCGAGGCCACTTTCATTGCCCATATGGAGATCATAGAGCCATGATCGGCAACCATATGAGGCGTGAACTTTTCTAAAATGTCGACATGCGAATAAGCCCTGCGGCCCGGGCCGCTCTCCAGGACTGTGCCTCCGTGGGCCTCGGGATGGTGCCGCTCGGTCTCGCCTTCGGGGCGCTCGTGGTCCAGTCGGGGCTCGACTGGTGGTGGGCCGGGCTGTCCGCGGCGCTGATCTACGGCGGTTCCTTCGAGTTCCTGCTCATCGGCATGGTCGTGGCCGCCGCGCCTCTGGCGTCCATCGCCCTGGCCGCCTTCCTGGTGCAGGCACGGCACGTCTTCTACGCCCTGTCCTTTCCCCTGCACCGCGTGCGGGGCCGGCTCGCCCGGACGTACAGCACCTTCGCGCTCACCGACGAGGCGTACGCGCTGACCGCGGGCGGGCAGGCCCGCGGCTGGTCGAGCCCGCGCATCCTGTGGCTGCAGTTCTTCATGCATCTGTACTGGGCCGGCAGCGCGACCGCCGGGGCCCTGCTGGGCTCCCTCGTACCGGACAGTGTCACCGGACTGGACTTCGCCCTGACCGCCCTGTTCGCCGTCCTCGCTCTCGACGCGATCCGTGACCTGCGGGGCGACCTGCCGACCCCGGTGCTCGCCCTGCTCTGCGCCCTGGGCGCCCGCCTGCTCTTCCCCGGAGAGCTGCTGCCGGCGGCCTTCGCCCTGTTCACCGCCGGACTCCTGGCACGCCACTTCGCCACCCGGAGGAAGCCCGCTCATGTCTGACACCTACGCCGTCGGCGCGGTCCTCGTCACCGCCGCCGTCACCTGGTCCCTGCGCGCCCTGCCGTTCGCCGCCCTGGCCCCGCTGCGGGCCAGCGCCACCGTGCGGTACCTCAGCACCCGGATGCCCGCCGGGGTGATGGTGATACTGGTCGTCTACTGCCTGCGCGATCTGCCGGTCACCGAGTCGCGCGCCGTGGCCCCGCTGGCCGCCCTGGCCGTCACCGTCGGCCTGCATCTGTGGCTCCGCAACGCCCTGCTGAGCATCCTCACCGGCACGGCCGTCCATGTGGCCCTGGCCGGCGCGGTTTTCGCCCACTGACTCCGCTCGCTGAAAGGCACGCGTCCCTTGCACAACGACAGCTATTACGAATCCGTCGACACGCACCGCTTCAAGCCCACCGTCCACGCGAGCGGTGCGTGGGACCCGGACGAGCAGCACTTCAGCCCGCTCGCCGGCCTCATGGTCCACGCCGTCGACCGCTATCTGGCCGGACGGCCGGACAGCGGCCTGACGCTGTCCCGGATCAGCTTCGACATCCTCGGCCGGCTCGCCCTGGACGAGTGCGAGATACGGGTGGAGACCCTCCGGCCCGGCCGCACCATCGAACTCCTCGAAGCGGTCGCGCTCATCGCCGGCCGTCCCGTCGTGCGGGCCCGCGCCTGGCTCCTCGCCGAGCGCGACACGAGGGAAGTAGCCGGTGACACCGCGGACGCGCTCGTCCCTCCCGAGGCGCTGACCCCTTGGCCGCTGACCTCCGTGTGGCCCGGCGGATACATCGCCTCCCTGGACGTCCGTCCGGTCGCGCCGCCGCGGCCGGGCCGTACGACGGCCTGGGTCTCCACCCGGCTCGGTCTCGTCGCCGGACAGGCCGCGAGTCCTCTCGCGTCCTACGTCGCACTCGTCGACACCGCCAACGGCATCGCCGTACGGCAACCGCCCACCGCCTGGATGTACCCCAACGTCGACCTCACTCTCCACCTCCACCGCCGGCCGAAAGGCCGCTGGACGGGGCTCGACACCACCGTCGTCTTCGGCCCCACCGGCCAGGGCGTCACCAGCACCGTGCTGCACGACCTCACCGGCCCCGTCGGGCACGCCCAGCAGATCCTCACCCTCCGGCCCCTGCCGGCGGCCGGCTGAACGGCGTCGGGGAACGCCGCGCTCAGCCCTGCTTGGGGGCCGTCGGCGCGGTGCGCCGCAGGGTGAAGGAGTGGCCCGCCGGGTCGGCGTAGCCGCGTTCCTCCAGGGGGCCCGAGGCGTCCTTGGCCTCCAGGGGGCGTCCGCCCAGGCTGACGACCCGGCGTTCCACCGCGTCGAGGTCGTCCACCACGAACTCCAGGTGGGCCTGGAGGGAGTTCTCGGGGCGTGGCCAGCTCG
This sequence comes from Streptomyces sp. NPDC056948, assembly GCF_042674225.1. Taxonomy (NCBI): domain Bacteria; kingdom Bacillati; phylum Actinomycetota; class Actinomycetes; order Kitasatosporales; family Streptomycetaceae; genus Streptomyces; species Streptomyces sp. NPDC056948. The sequence continues at coordinate 196 of NZ_JBHUQX010000698.1, read as the reverse complement.
GCGGGGTGGCGTTGACGTCCCGGCGCAGGGCGATCCGGAAACTCCAGCCCACGGCGGCTGACCTGCCCACTCGTGGCGAGGCCGCCCAGCACACCGTGGTACGTGTCGGACGTGGCCCCGTGAAGCTGCTCCAGCTCTTCGAGCGCCTGGCCCAGATGGCGCGCCGAGGAGCTGAGCTCCTGCTCGACGGGAACAT
>NZ_JBHUQX010000697.1:0-2813 GCF_042674225.1 Streptomyces sp. NPDC056948 | reverse complement strand
CCACCGCAACGAGGACGCGTTCGCCATCGGCACCACCGCGCTGCCCGACGGCACGCCCGCCTCCGTGGCGATCGTCTGCGACGGTGTCTCCTCGGCGACCCGCCCCGATGACGCCTCCCAGGCGGCGTCGAGGGCCGCGAGCGAGGCGGTGCTGGCCGCCCTGCCGCGCGGCGGGCATCCGCAGCAGGCGATGCACGACGCGATCGTCGCCGCCTCACGCGCCGTCAACTCGCTCGCCGATGAGCCCGCCACGGCCCGCGAGCAGGCCCCGCACCAGAACGCCCCGGCGTGCACCATCGTCGGTGCCGTGGTGACGTCGGGCCTGCTGATCGTCGGCTGGGTGGGCGACAGCCGCGCCTACTGGGTCCCGGTCGACCGGAGCGCTCCCCCCGCCCGGCTCACCGAGGACGACTCGTGGGCCGCGCAGATGGTCGCCGCGGGCCTGATGAACGAGTCCGAGGCCTACGCCGACGAGCGCGCCCACGCGATCACCGGCTGGCTCGGCGCGGACGCCTACGAGTTGGAACCGCACACCGCCGCGTTCAAGCCGGACCGGCCGGGCGTGGTGGTGGTCTGCACGGACGGCCTGTGGAACTACGCGGAGGCGGCCGAGGAGATGGCCCGGGTCCTCCCGGTCGACGCCGCCGCGCATCCGCTGCACAGCGCCCGGGTGCTCGTCGGCCACGCCCTGGACGGCGGGGGCCACGACAACGTAACAGTGGCCCTCGTGCCGTTCCCGGCCGTGCCCCAGGGGGCAGGATCGGCCTGAGGCCACGTACGGGGACGCCTCGGCGGACCGGAGGGGACCGGTCCGCCTACCGTCATCACCCCGCTCCGGTGGGGGCTTTCGAGGGGGATCGAAGCAGGCATGGCCATTTTCTCGAAGTCGAACGTGCCGCAGTTCTCGGTGGACGTGTACCAGAACGAGTACCTGCCGGAAGGCGCCGGCGAGGTCAACGCCATCGTCACGGTGACGGCGACCGGCGGCGGCACGATCGGCAGCGCGGTCGCGGCACCCCACCTCTACTCGCCCGGCCAGGGCCCGTCCGCGGCCGTGGCGGTCATGGTCGACTGCTCGGGGTCGATGGACTACCCGCCGACCAAGATGCGCAACGCCCGGGACGCCACGGCCGCCGCGATCGACACCCTGCGCGACGGCGTGCACTTCGCGGTGATCGGCGGGACGCACGTGGCCAAGGAGGTCTACCCGGGCGGCGGGCGCGTCGCGGTGGCCGACGCCACCACCCGCGAGCAGGCCAAGCAGGCGCTGCGCTCGCTCAGCGCGGGCGGCGGCACGGCCATCGGCACCTGGCTGAAACTCGCCGACCGCCTGCTGTCCTCCGCGGACGTCGCCATCCGGCACGGCATCCTGCTCACCGACGGCCGCAATGAGCACGAATCGCCCGAGGATCTGAAGGCCGCGCTCGACGCGTGCGCCGGGCGTTTCACCTGTGACGCGCGCGGCGTGGGCACCGACTGGGAAGTGAAAGAAGTCACAGGGATCGCCTCCGCCCTGCTCGGCACCGCCGACATCGTCGCCGATCCGGCCGGACTCGCCGCCGACTTCACACAGATGATGGAGACGGCGATGGGAAAGGAGGTCGCGGACGTCTCCCTGCGGCTGTGGACCCCGGTCGACACCACTGTGAAGTTCGTCAAGCAGGTCGCGCCGACGGTCGAGGAACTGACCGGCAGGCGCACCGAGGCGGGCCCCCGAGCCGGCGACTATCCCCTTGGTTCCTGGGGAGATGAGTCCCGTGACTACCACGTCTGTGTCGAGGTCCCGTCCGCGCACATCGGGCAGGAGATGCTTGCGGCCCGGATCTCGCTGGTCATTCCGCAGCCCGACGGCAGCGCCCAGAACCTCGGCGCGCAGGGCCTGGTGAAGGCCGTGTGGACCGACGACATGGTCGCCTCGACGTCGATCAACCCCCAGGTCGCCCACTACACCGGGCAGGCCGAACTGGCACAGGCCATCCAGCATGGGCTGGACCTTCGCAAAGCGGGGGATATGGATGGAGCAACGGCCAAACTGGGCCGGGCCGTTCAGCTCGCGAGTGCCTCCGGGAACGCCGATACTGCGAAACTGCTTGCGAAGGTGGTGGACGTGGTCGATGCCGCGACCGGTACTGTGCGACTGAAGGCGAAGGTTCAGGAGGCCGACGAGATGACGCTCGAGACCCGGTCCACCAAGACCGTTCGTGTAAAGAAGTGACCTAGAAGAGATCGAAGGAGGGACGGGCCGACATGCCGACCTGCCCGAACGGACACCAGTCGGGTTCCGACGACTGGTGCGAGGTCTGCGGTCACCGCATGGCGGGTGCCGTGCCTCCGCCCCCTCCACCGCCCCCGCCCGGCGGCTACGGCTTCCCGCCGCCTCCCGGCCCCGGCGGTCCGGGTGGCCCCGGTGGCCCGCCCGGCGGCCCCGGTGGACGCCCTCCGCACCTGTCCGCCGTACCGAACGCCGAGCCGGAGCTCTGCCCGCAGTGCCGTACGCCGCGTGAGGGCGGCGCACCGTTCTGCGAGGAGTGCCGGTGGAACTTCCTGACGAACACGGCGACCTCGTACACCCCCGCGGCCCCGCCCCCGCAGGCGCCCGGCCCGGGTGTGCGTTTCCAGCCTCCGGGCCAGCCCGGTCCCGGCCCGTCGGGCCCGTCCTACGGCGGCGGTGACTCGTACGACTACCAGGGCTCCCGCCCGTCGCAGGTGAACCGCCCGGCCGAGCCGATCCCGCCGTTCGGCAGCGATCCCTCGGGCCCTCCGCCGCCTCCCGGCGGCGGTTTCCCCGGACCGGGCGGCGCGCCCGGCCCCGG
>NZ_JBHUQX010000696.1:0-2822 GCF_042674225.1 Streptomyces sp. NPDC056948 | reverse complement strand
CTCTCCCTGCGCCGACCCGGCCCGGTCGTCCTGTACTGCGGTCGCGTCCGCGGTGTCGCCCTTGGCGACGGCCCCGCGGCGGCTGTGGCGTCCCACGTCGCGCCTCAGCCCCCCATGCTCTCGTCGGTGCTTTCTCTGTCGACGGCGTCGCCCCGGGCCCGCCGTGCACGCCGTGTTCCCAACTCTCCGGAATCCGCGAGGAGTTCGCGAAACGCCAGGGCCACTGTCTCCGGGTACTCCATCATGGCCACGTGCCCGGCGTCCGGCAACGTCACCAGCCGCGAGTCGCGAAAGGCCCGGGCCGCCTTCTGAGCCATGCGGAAGCCGACCAGTTGGTCACGGCCACCGTAGACGAGGAGGGTCGGCGCGAGAACGCGCTCGGCCTGGCGCCACAGCCCCTGCTGGCCACCCAGCGTGTAGGCGTTGACGATCCCGCGCGCGGACCGCGCCATCGCGTCCCAGAAGTACGGCAGCCGCAGCCGCCGCTCCATCTCCTGCACGGCGTTGCGGAAACCTTCCGGCGTCACCATGCCCGGGTCCCCGTAACACAGCGCCATCACACCGCGGACCCGCTGCTCCGCCGTCCAGGCGCGGGTGAGCCGGGTGAAGAGCAGGGCGACACCGGGCACCGCCAGCAGCCCCGTGGGCAGGGCGGAGCGCTGCACGCGGATTTCCGGCAGGGCAGGCGACACGAGCGTGAGCGTACGGACGAGATCGGGCCGTACCGCGGCGACACGGGTGGTGATGGCGCCACCGAGCGAGTTCCCGAACAGGTGCACGGGACCGCGCCCGGAGGCGTCGAGGTAACGGATGACCGCGCGCGCGTGCCCCGTGACGGAGTAGTCGCCGTCGTCCGGTGGCGGGGAGTCGCCGAAGCCCGGCAGATCGAGGGCCTCGCTGTCGACGACCTCCTCCAGCAGCGTCATCAGCGCCGACCAGTTCTGCGAGGATCCGCCGAGCCCGTGCACATAGAGCGCGGGAGGCAGCCCCTCGCGCGCGGGCGGTCGCGAGCGCACCGTCAGAGTGACCCCGGGCAGCTCGACCGACCTCAGCCGCTCGCCCTCCGCGACCCTGACGCCCCCCACTCTCGGCAGCACATTGGCGGGCGGCACGAACGGCAGCTCGGTCGAAGACATGCGGCAATGTTACGAGACGATCACGCAGTGGCTCATGTGTTCGCCTGTGTTCGCCATCACAAGAATCGGACAGGAGCAGTTCAGGGGATGCGCACTGCGTCACACCCCGGACGCGGATCGCATAGCGTCCGGATCGGGTGTCTCCTAGGCTCGTACAGAGGGCACCCGCGTGTGGCCCCTGCATCCTCAGGGACGTTCGTAGGAAGGGAGCCCAGCATGGCCGTAGACCCCACCGACCCCGAGACATTCGAGGCCGAGGACGCGCCGGAGGCGCAGGAGTACGACGTCGAGGCCCCCGAGGTCGACGCGGCCGAGCAGCACGCGGACCTCGCACCGGACCGCGACGACCCACTGACCGGCGTCGACCCGGACCGCGCCAACGAGGCCGACCTGGCGGAGCAGGCACGGGTCGTCTCACTCGACGAGGACGACTACCGGTGACAGCCCCCACCGGGGGCGGCGAACAGCGCCGTTGAACAGGAAAGAGGCTGCATTTTGCCCGCTCTGTCCCTGTTTGAAACCTTCGCAACCGCTTTCGCAACCGTCCGGTCCGTGAAATTCTGCGTTCTCACCGCGCACACCACGGTTACCGAAAAGTACGATGGCGACGCGGCCAGATCCGCACGTGGACGACTATGGGAGGCGGCGTGACAGCCATCGAGCAGACAGAGGCGGTTCGCCCGCGGGGCACACGCCTGCCACGCCGTGCCCGACGGAACCAGCTCCTGGGCGCCGCCCAGGAGGTCTTCGTGGCCCAGGGCTATCACGCGGCGGCGATGGACGACATCGCCGAGCGCGCGGGCGTCAGCAAGCCGGTGCTCTACCAGCACTTCCCGGGCAAGCTCGACCTCTATCTCGCACTGCTCGACCAGCACTGCGAGTCGCTCATCCAGGCCGTGCGCCACGCACTCGCCTCGACGACGGACAACAAGCAGCGCGTACGGGCCACGATGGACGCGTATTTCGCGTACGTCGAGGACGACGGCGGCGCCTTCCGCCTGGTCTTCGAGTCGGACCTGACGAACGAGCCGGCGGTGCGTGAGCGCGTCGACAAGGTCACCAACGAGTGCGCGGAAGCGATCTGCGACGTCATCGCCGAGGACACCGGCCTGTCGCGCGCGGAGTCGATGCTGCTCGCCTCGGGTCTGGGCGGCCTCGCCCAGGTCGTCGCGCGGTCCTGGCTGCACAGCGACCGCAGCGTGCCCCGAGACCAGGCGGTGCAGTTGCTGACCTCGCTGGCATGGCGCGGCATCGCGGGCTTCCCGCTGCACGGGACCGATCACCACTGAGGGCGCTTTGTTCCCGCCCGATGTTCGCTCGTGGCGTTCTCGGGCGGGAACTGCGCGTCCCCTCGCCGGGCTAATGTGTGCTGCGTACGGCGCGGAAGGTCGCGCACATCACTGACCGTCGGAGGGACATAGCCGTGGAGGTCAAGATCGGCGTGCAGCACGCGCCCCGCGAGATCGTTCTGGAGAGCGGTCAGAGCCCCGAGGAGGTCGAGCGCGTTGTGGCCGAGGCACTGGCCGGGAAGTCGCAGCTGCTGAGCCTCGTGGACGAACACGGCCGCAAGATCCTGGTCCCGGCCGACCGTCTCGCGTACGTCGAGATCGGCGAGCCGGCCCCGCGCAAGGTGGGCTTCGGCGCGCTCTAGGCGCGTGAGTGGAGCGGGGCGGGACGGCCATCGGC
>NZ_JBHUQX010000695.1:0-2842 GCF_042674225.1 Streptomyces sp. NPDC056948 | reverse complement strand
ACCGGGTCCTGACCGGCAGCTCCCCGCCGGTGGCATGTCGCCGACCGGCCAGGCGGCGGCGGGCGGTGCGTGCCCCGTCGGCTGGGCGCTGCCCATTGCTCCAGGGGACTCGGTGGCGTCACCGGGCGGGGTCTGCCGGCCCGTCATGGCCGCTGTCGGGTGGGCGTGGCGCCGCCGCCGGACGGCGAGGCGTGGGTGGCGTCCTCTCCGGCGGTTGCTGACCGGGCTGTCGCCGACCGGCCAGGCGGCGGTCCGCAGGCGGCGGCGGGCGGCGCGTGCCCCGCCGGGTGGGGTATCGCCCCCGCTCCAGGGGGGACCCGGTACCGCTCACGTACAGCCGTGGGCATACCGTGAGGAGTCGTACGTCCGAGCCGGGAGGAGACACGGGATGAGCAGCGGCAGCCGTACCGCGCTGGTCGAGGATCTGATGGAGCGATTCCCGCACGTCCCGCGGGAGGCCGTCTTCAAGGAGGACCTGCTCCGGGGCGGAGTGGCTTTCGACCCGTCCGCGCTCAGCGACAACGAGGGTGGCGAGGTCAAGCCGAAGTCGTACTTCATCTTCTCCTTCGACCACGGCACCCTGCCGGAGCTGGGCGAGGCCGCGCTGCGCCGCCCGCCCGAGGAGATCATCCTCACCGGCGGCCCGTACGACCTGCGGCGGACCGTCGTCTCGGTCCGGGTGAACCCCTCCTCGCCGTACCGCGTCGCCGCGAACGAGGACGGCGTGCTCGGCCTCTACCTCGACGGCAAGCGGATCTCCGACGTCGGCGTGCCGCCGATGCCCGAGTACTACCGGCACACCCTCACCAACGGGAAGTCGGTCATGGAGGTGGCCCCGACCATCCAGTGGGGCTACCTGATCTACCTGACCGCGTTCCGCGTCTGCCAGTACTTCGGCGCCAAGGAGGAGTGCCAGTACTGCGACATCAACCACAACTGGCGCCAGCACAAGGCGGCGGGCCGCCCGTACACGGGCGTGAAGGACGTCGACGAAGTCCTCGAGGCGCTCGAGATCATCGACAAGTACGACACCGCGAAGGTGTCCACCGCGTACACGCTCACCGGTGGCGCGATCACGTCGAAGGTCCAGGGTCTGGACGAGGCGGACTTCTACGGCCGCTACGCCAAGGCCATCGAGGAGCACTTCCCGGGCCGCTGGATCGGCAAGGTGGTGGCCCAGGCGCTGCCGAAGGACGACGTCCAGCGGTTCAAGGACTACGGCGTGCAGATCTACCACCCCAACTACGAGGTGTGGGACGAGTACCTCTTCAAGATGTACTGCCCGGGCAAGGAGCGGTACGTCGGCCGCGACGAGTGGCACAAGCGCATCCTCGACTCGGCGGACATCTTCGGCGCGCGCAACGTCATCCCCAACTTCGTGGCGGGCGTGGAGATGGCCGAGCCGTTCGGCTTCACCACGGTCGACGAGGCCATCGAATCGACCACCGAGGGCCTGCGCTTCTTCATGTCCCACGGCATCACGCCCCGCTTCACCACCTGGTGCCCGGAGCCGACGACCCCGCTCGGCAAGGCCAACCCGCAGGGCGCGCCCCTGGAGTACCACATCCGTCTGCTCCAGGCGTACCGCCAGACGATGGAGGACTTCGGCCTCTCCTCGCCCCCCGGCTACGGTCCCCCCGGCGCCGGCAACGCGGTCTTCTCGGTCAGCTCCTTCATGGACAGCCTGCCCGCGGACGAGCCGGTGGAGCTCTGACGCCGGACTCGCGCCCGCCGTGTCCCGATGGCGATCCGATGTGATTCGGGTCGCCATCGAGACGTTTCGGCGTTCCGTACGTATCTACTTCCGGAGTCGGCCGCGTGAGGATTTGAATACGCGGCTTGTCAGTTGTGTCGAGAGCGTGAAAAACTCGTCTCCTGCCCCGAGGTTCCCCCCAACTCCTTTGCCAACATGGTGAGTTGACCTCGCTTGTGGATGCAGGAGACTCATGCCCGACCTGCCGACCCCTCAGGACGCCTCCGAGGCCGCGCTGTTCTCCGAGTGCTGGGACGCGGTCCTCGCCTACGCCGACCTGTGCACGTCCGGCTCCACCGCCGCCGCACAGCTCGGCCGCGAGGCGTTCGCACACGGCATACGTGAGGCGCGCGCCGCCGATGCCGGCCCGGTCCGCACCTCCGGGCGCCGCCCCGCCCGGCTGCCCCGCATACCCCTGCTGCTGACCGCCGTACGCACCACGGCCGCGGCCTGGGAGGAGGCGGGGCAGGGCCACAAGCTCGACCCCGACCTGCGGCTGTGGCTCAACTCGGACAAGGCCGCCCGCTACACCGGGCCGCCTCTGCAGCGCCCGCTCGCGCTGCGCGGACTGCGCGACCTCCAGCAGGCAGACGCGGAACTGCTGTGGCTGGCCGAGGTGGAGGCGCTGCCGCTGTCCCTGGTCGCCCGCCGCCTGGGCCTCGACCCGGCCACCGCCGACGACGAACTCCAGCAGGTGCGCACCCTGTTCCGGGACCGCTGCCACCGCAACCACCTCGACACACCGATGGACGCCCGGTGCCGCAGCTACGCCCGGCTGCTGGACGCCGTCACCCGCGCCCCCGCCGCGGACGCCCCGGGCGACCTCTCCCGGCACCTCGCCACCTGCGTGCAGTGCGCCGAGGCCGCCGCCTGTCTGCGCCTGCACGGCGGAGGACTGCCCGGGGCGCTGGCCGGCGGGGTGATCGGCTGGGGCGGGCTCGCCTATCTGGAGCGCCGTCGCCGCGCCGCCGAGGTGCGTCTCGGCGCCGGCCGTCCGGGCCGGGCGGAACTGGCGCCCGGAGAATCGGAGGAGGGCGCGCAGAAGGCGCGCGTCGCCCGCAACGGCCTCCTCGTGGCCGCCGTCCTGGT
>NZ_JBHUQX010000694.1:0-2857 GCF_042674225.1 Streptomyces sp. NPDC056948 | reverse complement strand
ATCATGTGCGCTGCATGGGACACCAGGGACAGGGGAGGCCGCGATGGCGGTGAACGCGAAGAAGGTCGCCGTCTACGTCGTCGTGGTCTTCGTGATGTACGTGATCGTCACGGACCCCAAGAAGGCCGCCGACTACGTCCAGATAGGGTTCCAGGGCATATCGGACGCCGCCGGGGCCCTCGGCGACTTCGCCACGTGGGTTGCGAACGGAGCAAAGTGATGATCCGCCACCTGGTCCTCTTCAAGCTCGACGAGGGCGTCGAGCGCGACGACCCGCGCGTCGTGAAGGGCGTCGAGGCCTTCCGCGCGCTCGACGGCGCGATCCCCGAGCTCCGCTTCTGGGAACTCGGCTGGAACATCAGCGACCGCCCCATCGCCCATGACTTCGCCATCAACTCGGCCTTCGACGACGCGGACGCGCTGCGCCGGTACGTGGAGCATCCCGACCACCAGGCGGGTGTCGCGCTGTGGCGCGAGTTCGCCACGTGGGTGATCGCCGACTACGAGTTCTGAGGCCCGCGGCCTCCTGCGCTTCGAGCCCCCCGTCGCTCCGACGGGGGGCTCTTCCGTGGTGCGTGCCGATGGATGACCCATTTCAACCCTCAACACGTGGTTATGGGGTGCTTGCACACAGTGGACATGTCTTGTGATGCTATGACCGCTTTTGATAGAAGAGTTGACTGATGGGTTGACGGATAACGAGGTGGAGTTGACCGTGCTGGCCAGTACTGCGCCTCAGGCACCCTCCTCTGCCCCGGAAACCCCCTCGGAAGCGACGCCCCAGCGCAGCCGTGGCGCCGACACCCGCGCCCTCACGCAGGTCCTCTTCGCCCAGCTCAAGGACCTCCAGCCGGGCACGCCGGAGCACGACCGGGTGCGCGGGGCGCTCATCGAGGCCAACCTCCCGCTCGTGCGCTACGCGGCCGCCCGTTTCCGCTCCCGCAACGAGCCGATGGAGGACGTCGTCCAGGTCGGCACCATCGGGCTCATCAACGCCATCGACCGCTTCGACCCGGAGCGGGGCGTGCAGTTCCCGACGTTCGCGATGCCGACGGTCGTCGGGGAGATCAAGCGGTACTTCCGCGACAACGTCCGTACGGTCCACGTGCCGCGCCGGCTGCACGAGCTGTGGGTGCAGGTCAACAGCGCGACCGAGGACCTGACCACCTCGTTCGGGCGCACGCCGACGACCTCGGAGATCGCCGAGCGGCTGCGCATCACCGAGGACGAGGTGCTGTCCTGCATCGAGGCCGGGCGGTCGTATCACGCGACCTCGCTGGAGGCCGCGCAGGAGGGCGACGGGCTGCCGGGGCTGCTGGACCGGCTCGGCTACGAGGATCCCGCGCTGGACGGCGTGGAGCACCGGGATCTCGTCCGGCATCTGCTCGTACAGCTGCCCGAGCGGGAGCAGCGGATTCTGCTGCTGCGGTACTACAGCAATCTCACGCAGTCTCAGATCAGTGCGGAGCTCGGCGTCTCGCAGATGCATGTCTCGCGGCTACTCGCGCGTAGCTTCCAGCGATTGCGGTCTGCGAACCGGATCGACGCGTAACCGCAAGCAGGAGCGAGAGGTCACCTGGGAGAGGGAATCGCTGATCAGGGCGTTCCCGGCGGTTGCGGGCCGACAGGTCGTCAGACCCCTTGTTTGCAGGGCGGATTCGCGTCTCAGATGTCGACATGTCACTACAGCGTGTTGCCGACATGTGACATTCTGCGGGAAGCGCGTTTGCCGGGGCTTCGGCGCCGGTATTCAGGTGAAGGCTGCGTTCCTCAGACGGGAGCGTTCGCCGCGACCGTCCCGCGACCCAAAGGGGGTGGCATGTCCGCAGAACAGGGCAGCTCGAAGGTGCTCACGCTCGCGGAGAGCGAGACAGCTCCCCATGCTCTCGACTCACTCGGCCCCATCGATGATGCTCCGGCACTGGCGGCCGAGCCCGTCCCGGCCCTGCCGGCTGCGGGCGCCATCGACACCCGCACCCTGTCCCGCTCCCTGTTCCTGCGGCTTGCCGCGCTCGACGAGGACAGCCCCGAGCGTGCCTACGTCCGGGACACGCTCATCGAGCTCAACCTTCCGCTCGTGCGGTACGCCGCCGCGCGGTTCCGGTCCCGCAACGAGCCGATGGAGGACATCGTCCAGGTCGGCACGATCGGGCTGATCAAGGCGATCGACCGGTTCGACTGCGAACGCGGGGTGGAGTTCCCGACGTTCGCGATGCCCACGGTGGTCGGGGAGATCAAGCGGTTCTTCCGCGACACGTCGTGGTCGGTGCGGGTGCCGCGGCGGCTGCAGGAGTTGCGGCTGGCGCTGACGAAGGCCAGTGACGAGCTCTCGCAGAAGCTGGACCGGTCTCCTACGGTCCCCGAACTCGCGGCCGTCCTCGGGGTGTCCGAGGAGGACGTCGTCGACGGGCTGGCGGTGGGGAACGCGTACACGGCGTCCTCGCTGGACTCGCCGGCGCCGGAGGACGACGGCGGCGAGGGGTCGCTGGCGGACCGGCTGGGGTACGAGGACACCGCGCTGGAGGGTGTGGAGTACCGCGAGTCCCTGAAGCCGCTGCTGGCCAAGCTGCCGCCTCGTGAGCGGCGGATCATCATGCTGCGGTTCTTCGCGAACATGACCCAGTCGCAGATCGGCGAGGAGGTCGGCATCTCGCAGATGCACGTCTCCCGCCTGCTGACGCGGACGCTGGCGCAGCTCCGTGAAGGGCTGATCTCGGACTGACGGACTGACGACGCGGGCGGCCCCACGGCTTCGTCGTGGGGCGCCTGCACGCCTACAGCTTCGTCGTGGGTCGGGGACGTGTCGGGGGGTGTCCGTCCTCGGAACGGCGCGATGGGGTCGGATACCGACTCACTG
>NZ_JBHUQX010000693.1:0-2862 GCF_042674225.1 Streptomyces sp. NPDC056948 | reverse complement strand
GTTCGTCCTGGGTCCGGTTCGCCTGGACGGCGAACAGCGAGGCGACGACGAGGGCCGCGGCGGCGGTGGCCGTGGCGAAGGGCACGAACAGCGGGATCCGGCGCCGCACCCGCTGCCGCGGCGGCGGCTGCGTGCCCCACACATGCGGCGGCAACTGCGTCGCACGCGCGCGGGCCGGCTCGCGTACCGCCTCCTGGGGCACCGGATCCTGCGGAGTCGTCCGTACGGCGGCCATGACGCGGTCGCGCATCGCGGCCGGGGCCGGGGCGGCCGTGGACCAGGCGAGCCGGACGGCGTCCTCGGACAGGTCACGCACCTCGGCGGCGCAGCGGTCGCAGTCCTTCATATGCCTCTCGAAGCGGACCCGCTCCGGGGGTTCCAGGGCGTCGAGCGCGTAGGGCGCGGCCAGCGAGTGCGGGTCCTCGCGGCGGAAGAGGCTCATGCCACGCCTCCCAGGCACTCGCGCATCCGGGTCAGCCCGTCGCGCATGCGCGTCTTGACGGTGCCCAGCGGCAGGGAGAGCCGCTCGGCCACCTCACGGTAGGTGTAGCCCTCGTAGTAGGCGAGGGTGACGGACTGGCGCTGGAGTTCGGTGAGGCGGTCCAGGCAGCGGCGTACCCACTCGCGTTCGAGTCCCGCCTCGACCTCCTCGGTGACCTGGTCGAAGGCCGGGAAGTGGGCGCGCCAGGCCTCGCGCTGCTCGCGCTCCCCCGCCGCGCGGGCGCTGCGCACCCGGTCGACGGCACGGCGGTGGGCGAGGGTGAGGATCCAGGACAGCGCGCTCCCCCGGTCCGGGTCGAACTTCGCTGCGGACCGCCACAGTTCGAGCAGCACCTCCTGAGCCACCTCCTCCGACTGGGCCGCATCGCGCACCACACGCCGTACAAGACCGAACACCGGGCCGGACACCAGTCCGTACAGCTCCTCGAAGGCCTGGTGGTTCCCGCCCGCCACGAGCAGCAGCAGTTCGTCCGCCTCCACTCGTTCCCCCTCTCCGAGGCCGCATCGGGCCTGTCCCCTCACACGAGGTATTCGCAACGCACACACCTCCGGATGGGGTTACGGATCAACTCGCCGAAAACGCGGGTCGCCTGGCGATGAAACAACTTTTCACTCGCGCCGTAAGAACGTTTGAGATTCGACCAATCCGCTCTGCCGACCACTCCGAATGGCGTGTGTCAGGCAAGTTGGCACCGAGGACGGACGGCATGACACCTACCTTCAGGACCGGCGCGGGGCGCCGGAGCATCGCGACTGTGATCTGTGGTGCGCTGGCCACCGGCGGGCTCGCCGCCGCCGGTGTGACCGCGCTGGCCCCTGAGGAGGCCTCCGCCTCCAGTCACCGCGAGGCCCCGCTGATCTCGGGGACACCGCAGTTCGACAACACCGACGTGTACGCGTTCGTCAGCCCGGACAAGCCGGACACGACGACCATCGTCGCAAACTGGATCCCGATGGAGGAACCGGCGGGCGGGCCCAACTTCTTCACCTTCGCCGAGGACGCCGAGTACGACCTGCGCATCGACAGCAACGGCGACGCGCAGGAAGACCTGCTGTTCCGGTACACGTTCAAGACGCACACGAAGAACGACAAGACGTTCCTGTACAACACGGGTCCGGTCGAGAGCCTCGACGACCCCGACCTCAACATCACGCAGACCTACGACATCGAGCTGATCAAGCTCAAGGACCTGAAGGCGGTGTCGAAGACCAAGGTCGCCGACGACGTGCCGGTGGCGCCGTCGAATGTCGGCAAGGCGTCGATGCCGGACTACAACACCCTGCGCAAGCAGGCGATCCACAAGCTCGCCGGGGGCGCCCAGACGTTCGCCGGTCAGGCCGACGACCCGTTCTTCCTTGACCTGAGGGTCTTCGACCTGCTGTACGGCGGGAACCTCTCCGAGGTCGGCAACGACACGCTCAAGGGCTACAACGTCAACTCGATCGCCCTGCAGGTCCCCAACAGCTTCATCGCCGAGTCGCACGAACAGCCGATCGTCGGCGTCTGGTCGACGACGCAGCGCGAGAACGCCAAGGGCTACTACTCCCAGGTCTCGCGCCTCGGCATGCCGCTGGTGAACGAGGTCGTCAACCCGCTGAAGGACAAGGACAAGTTCAACGCGTCCGCGCCGCGGGACGACGCCCAGTTCCTGGAGAACGTCACCAACCCGGAGCTGCCCAAGCTCATCGAGGGGATCTACAAGATCCCGGCGCCCGACGAGCCGCGCAACGACCTGGTCGATGTGTTCCTCAAGGGGGTCAAGGACCTCAACCAGCCGCCGCATGTGACGCCGTCGGAGCAGCTTCGGCTCAACACGTCCATCAAGCCGGCCGCCAAGCCCAAGCGGCTGGGTGTCCTGGACGGTGACAACGCGGGCTTCCCGAACGGGCGTCGCCTCACCGACGACGTGATCGACGCGTCGCTCCAGGTCGTCGAGGGTGAGCTGCTCGGCGCCAAGAACGACCTCGGCGACGCGGTGAACGAGAACGACAAGAAGTTCGGCAAGTCCTTCCCGTACCTGGCCAACCCGACCGAGGGTTCGCGCGGCCCGCTCGCCAAGGGTGTGGACGGCGGCAACGACGTCCGCAGCCAGCTCGGCGACGCGCTGCAGCCGGCCGGCGCCGAGGGCTCGGACGACATGCGCCTGATCGCCGCGTCCGCCGGGGCCGGCGCGGGCGGCATCGTCCTGATCGGCGCGGCCCTGATGTGGTGGCGCCGTATGCGGAACCGGGCGTACTGACCCGTTCCGCTCCCCCGACCGGCGCGGCCCGTTCCCACCCATCCCCCACGGCACGGGCCGCGCCTTCCACCTCCCCACACCCGCACCCGCACCCGCACAGCCGACTGAGGAGACCCATGCC
>NZ_JBHUQX010000692.1:0-2889 GCF_042674225.1 Streptomyces sp. NPDC056948 | reverse complement strand
GCCGGTTCCGTGACCAAGGTCTTCACGGCGGCGGTCGTCCTGCAACTGGCCTCCGAGGGCGAGCTGGACCTGGACCGCAGTGCCCGCTCGTATCTGCCGGACCTGATCCCGGCGTCGTACGCGGGCGTCACCGTCCGGCAGCTCCTCAACCACACGCACGGCATCCCGGCCCCCGACTTCCCCGGCACCACGGTCGAGGAGGCGTACGCCAACCGCTTCCACGTCTACGACCCCCGGGAGATGGTCCGCTCGGCGACGTCGAAGCAGCCGGAGTTCGCGCCGGGCGAGCGACAGCACTACCTCAACATCGGCTACACGATCGCCGGTCTGCTCATCGAGCGCGTCACCGGCGACTCGTACGAGGATCAGGTCGCCGAACGGGTGCTCAAACCGCTGAAGCTGTGCGACACCTACTTCCCGGGGGCGAACCCGCGGATCGTCGGACCGCACAACCGCGGCTACCAGAGGATGCGGCTGGACGACGGCACGGTCGGGCTCCGCGACGTGACCGTGTGGGGGGTCACGGACGGGTGGGCGGCCGGGGACATCGTGTCGACCACGGCGGACCTGGAGCGGTTCACCCAGGCCCTGTTCGAGGGCCGGGTCGTGCGCGGGCCGCTGCTGGAGGAGATGTTCACCCTGCCGAAGGTGACCGACTCCAAGACCGGGAAGCCGGCCGCGTACGCCTCGGGTCTGTCGATGAAGGTGCTGGGCGGGCGCGAGGTGTGGGGCAAGACGGGCGGGCGCTGGGGCTACAACGCGGCCATCGCCGGCACCCGCAACGGCTCCCGCACCCTCGTCTACAGCGTCAACTCCACCGACGCCAAGGGCCAGGACATGAACAAGGTGGCCGAGGCCATCATGGTGGCGACCTACGGCAGGCCGTAGCGGCCCCCTCACCCCGCGGGCGGCGTCGCCCGCACCAGCCCCGTCTGGTAGGCGATGACGACCAGTTGGGCACGGTCGCGGGCGTTCAGCTTGGTCATGGCCCGGTGGATGTGGGTGCGCACGGTCAGCGGGCTGAGAGTCAGGTCCTCGGCGATCTCGGTGTTGGAGCGGCCGTCCGCGGCCAGGGCCATCACCTCGCGTTCGCGGACCGTGAGGTCCGCCAGGCGTTCCGGCGGTGCCAGATGGGTGCCGGGGGCGGGGGCCAGCAGGAAGCGGGTGATGAGGGAGCGAGTGGCGGCGGGTGAGAGGAGGGACTCGCCGGAGGCCACCGTGCGCAGACCGGTCAGCAGGGTGTCGGCGGTGACGTCCTTGCCGAGGAAGCCGCTGGCACCGGCGCGCAGGGCCTCGGCGACGTAGTCCTCGGTCTCGAAGGTGGTCAGGATGAGGACGCGGGTGGCGGACAGCTCCGGGTCGGCGCAGAGGGTCGCGGTGGCGGCGAGGCCGTCGGTGCCGGGCATGCGGATGTCCATGAGGACGATGTCGGGGCGGTGGGCGCGGGTCAGCTCCACCGCCTCCGCGCCGTCGGAGGCCTCGGCGACCACCTCCATGTCCGCGCAGGAGTCGATGAGGATCCGGAACGTGGCCCGCAGCAGGGCCTGGTCATCGGCGAGCAGCACCCTGATGCTCATGGCGTGGTTCCTTCCGGGAGGCCGGGGGAGGCTTGCAGCGGCAGCGCGGTGGTGACCTCGAAACCGCCGTGGGGGCGGGGCCCCGCGCACAGCTCGCCGCCGATGGACTGGGCGCGTTCGCGCATGCCCATGACGCCGAAGCCGCGCCCCTGGGCAGCCTCCGGTTTGCTGGGGCCCTCGTTGAGGACCGTGATCAGCAGGCGGGAGTGGGTGTATTCGAGGCGGACCTGGGCGGCCTCGGCGGCGGCGTGCTTGGTGACGTTGGTGAGGGCCTCCTGCACGATCCGGAAGGCCGTCAGATCGACGCCCGGTGAGAGCGGCTGCGGCTCCCCTTCCGTCGCGACGGTGACCTCCAGGCCCGCCGACTCGCACGCCGAGACCAGCTCGGGCAGCCGGCCCAGGCCCGGGGACGGTTCCAGCCCCGGGGAGCCGGAGTCGGCGTCGTTGTCACGCAGCAGGCCGAGCGTGGCCTTCAGCTCCCGCAGCGCGGAGGACGTGGTGCCGGTCAGGTCGGTGAGGATCTTCTGGGTCTGCTCGGGGTTGGTGAGGGCGAGATGTGCCGCCGTGCCGGCCTGGGCGTTGGCCAGGGCCATGTGATGGGCGACCACGTCGTGGAGTTCCCGGGCGATGCGCATCCGCTCCTCGGTGACGCGCAGGCGGGCCTCCTCCTCCCGGGTGCGCTCGGCGTGTTCGGCGCGGGCCTGCACCGACTGGAGGTAGGCACGCCGTAGCTGGGTCGTCTTGCCCGCGGCCAGGGGCAGCAGCAGCCAGAAGATCGGGCCGATCGTCTTGAGCAGCAGCGAGACATGGTTCATGGAGTCGGAGAACACGGCCGCGAGGGTCACGGCCACCACGATGGTGAGGCCGTAGACGCGGGTCGCCTTGGGGTCGGTGAGCGCGGCCAGCCAGTAGAGGGCCGCCATCATCGGCGCCAGCAGCAGGGGCGTGACCAGGTAGCCGAGCGCGATCGCGGCCACCGTGCAGCCCCCGGCCACGACGACGCAGGCGCGCGGGTGCGTGCGGTGCTTGAGCAGGACGAGACAGGCCACTCCCGAGAGGACGGTGGCGGTCTTGTCCTGGTCCGGCGGGGCGGCCCCGGGCATGGTCAGCGAGCCGCCGAGGGCCGTGCAGCCGAGCAGCGCCAGGACCATCGCCAGGTCGATGAGGAAGGGGTGGCGTGCCGAGAACTCCTCGAGGCGATCCGCGTACCGCCGCTCCACACTGATGTTCATCGGGCTCTCCGGTCGGTGGGCTGGGACCATCGTGGTCGACTTCGGGCGGGAACGCCCGAGGGGCCGCCCGTGTCCTTCGC
>NZ_JBHUQX010000691.1:0-2896 GCF_042674225.1 Streptomyces sp. NPDC056948 | reverse complement strand
CGCTTCGCGTTCCCCTCCCCCGAGCGGTCCCCGGGCAGTCCCCGTGCGGCACCTGGGTTCCTCCACGGATGGAGCACAGAGCACCCACAGAATGGGATTGGATTCCGCAGGTCAGGGGTAAGACGGGCTACGACCGATTTGAGCAGGCCGGCCATGTGGGAGGGACCCCGACATGCTCCTGGAAGCGTTGAGCTCCGCGATCCTCGGCCTGGCTCTGGCCTGGGCGGCCACACAACGCCTGTCGCACCGGCTCCCGGCCCGCCCCCTGGTCCTCTCGACCGGTGTCGCCGGAGCCCTCTTCGGGGCGTTCGTCATGCACAGCGCGCTGGAGGCCGGGCACCTGCTGCTGGTCCTGCTCGGCGCGGTGGTCGTCTCGGTGGCCTCGCTGTCGCTGTTGCTGCGTCCGGCGGGGCGCCGCCTGCGCCGACGATCAGCCACGGCGTAGCCGTAGCCGTCAGGCCGGCGCAGCCGGAACCACCCGCCGCGAAGCGCTACGCGGCCAGGCCCAGCGCGGCCATCCGCTTGGTGTGGGCCTCGGTGATCCGGGAGAACATCTTGCCGACCTCGGCCAGGTCGAAGCCGTCCGCGACGCCGCCCACCAGCATGGTCGACAGGGCGTCCCGGTCGGCCACCACCCGCTGGGACTGCGACAGGGCCTCGCCCATCAGGCGCCGCGCCCACAGCGCGAGCCGCCCGCCCACCCGCGGATCGGCGTCGATCGCGGCACGCACCTTCTCCACGGCGAAGCCGCCGTGGCCGGTGTCGTCGAGCACGGCCAGCACAAGGTCACGGGAGTCGGAGTCCAGGCGGGCGGCGACCTCCCGGTAGAAGTCGCTGGCGATGGAGTCGCCGACATACGCCTTGACGAGCCCCTCCAGCCAGTCCGAGGGGGCCGTCTGCTTGTGGAAGCCGTCGTAGGCACCGACGAACGGCTCCATCGCCCGCGTCGGCTCCTCCCCGATCTCGGCGAGCCGGTCGCGCAGCCTCTCGAAGTGGTGGAACTCGGCCGACGCCATCTTCGCCAGCTCCGCCTTGTCCGCCAGCGTCGGCGCCAGCTTGGCGTCCTCCGCGAGCCGCTCGAACGCCGCCAGCTCCCCGTACGCGAGCGCGCCGAGCAGGTCCACGACAGCGGCGCGGTACTGCGGGTCGGCGGAGGCCGTCGCCCAGTCCCGGGCGGCGACTCCGGTGTGTTCGGCCGGGGTGGCAGTGGTGTCCGAGGCGTTCTCAGGCTTGTCAGAGCTCGTCATGAAGCGCACAATAGCCCGCCCGCCGAAAGGCGTAAGGCCCTGGTCAATCACTGTGACAACGGCTACGTGACCAAATCGGCCATCGCATGTGCGCGATTCCGGGGTATGGTGGTAATGCGCCTGCTGGTACTTCGACGTACCTCGACAGGCCGCACGTATGAGGATGCCCGGTCGGTGGCCCGATCGGCTCCGACCTGACAGACCTCCGCGTCCGTACGGCACTGTGCGTACGGAGCCCGGAGGGACACCCTCAGCGGTACGAGCGCTAGAGCGTCGACAGTGGTCCCGTGCCCAACGGCACCGCCGCAAGGCCGCCGACGTCCCCGGCACGGTCCGTACACGACCCCCGCGCTCGCCTCGCACCGCCCCACACAGAAGAGGCAGCACCCTGACTACGACGTTCCGAGAGCTCGGAATCCTCCCCGAGACCGCCGAGGCCCTTGAGGCCGTCGGCATCACCACCCCCTTCCCCATCCAGGAGATGACGCTGCCCGTGGCCCTTTCGGGCACGGACGTCATCGGCCAGGCCAAGACCGGCACCGGCAAGACGCTGGGCTTCGGCCTCCCGCTCCTCGAGCGCGTCACCGTCCCCGCCGATGTCGAGGCCGGACGCGCCAAGCCCGAGGACCTCACCGACACCCCGCAGGCACTCGTCGTCGTCCCCACGCGCGAGCTGTGCCAGCAGGTGACCAACGACCTCCTGACGGCCGGCAAGGCCCGTAACGTCCGCGTGACGGCGATCTACGGCGGCCGGGCCTACGAGCCCCAGGTCGAGGCCCTGAAGAAGGGCGTCGATGTGGTCATCGGCACCCCGGGCCGGCTGCTCGACCTCGCCGGGCAGAAGAAGCTGAACCTGAAGCACGTCAAGTGCCTGGTCCTCGACGAGGCCGACGAGATGCTCGACCTGGGCTTCCTGCCCGACGTCGAGAAGATCATCAACATGCTGCCGGTCCGGCGCCAGACGATGCTGTTCTCGGCCACCATGCCGGGCGCGGTCATCGGCCTCGCCCGCCGCTACATGTCGCAGCCCACGCACATCCGCGCCACGACGCCGGACGACGCGGGCGCGACGGTCGCGAACACCACGCAGTTCATCTACCGCGCGCACAACATGGACAAGCCCGAGATGGTCTCGCGCATCCTGCAGGCCGACGGCCGCGGGCTGGTGATGGTCTTCTGCCGGACGAAGCGGACGGCGGCGGATCTCGCCGACCAGCTCAAGCAGCGCGGTTTCGCCTCCGGCGCGGTCCACGGCGACCTCGGCCAGGGCGCCCGCGAGCAGGCCCTGCGCGCCTTCCGTAACGGCAAGGTGGACGTGCTCGTCTGCACCGACGTCGCCGCCCGCGGCATCGACGTCGAGGGCGTGACGCATGTCATCAACTACCAGTCGCCGGAAGAGGAGAAGACGTACCTGCACCGCATCGGCCGTACGGGCCGGGCGGGCGCGAAGGGTACAGCGATCACGCTCGTCGACTGGGACGACATCCCGCGCTGGCAGCTGATCAACAAGGCGCTGGAGCTGGGCTTCAACGACCCGCCGGAGACGTACTCCACGTCCCCGCACCTCTTCTCCGACCTCGGCATCCCCGCGGGCACCAAGGGCGTCCTGCCGCGCTCGGAGCGCACGCGCGCCGGGCTGGACGCGGAGG
>NZ_JBHUQX010000690.1:0-2914 GCF_042674225.1 Streptomyces sp. NPDC056948 | reverse complement strand
GGGGGGGCGGATTTTCTGACCCGCCGCCCCCCCCCGTCCTCGTCCCCAGAGGCCCACCCAGGCTCCGCCGGACCCCCTTCGATTCTCCTCACCCCCGCGTCCAGCCGAGCGCCCGCATGATGTCGGACACACGCATGTACACCCCTGGACTGCCGGCCCGCCCGCAGCCGATCCCCCAGGACACGAGCCCGATCAACCGCCCCCGGGCCACCAGCGGCCCCCCGCTGTCGCCCTGGCAGGCGTCCCGGCCTCCCTGCCTCTCCCCCGCGCACAGCATGCTCCCGGCTTCGTAGGTGCCGTCGGAGCCGCCCGGATAGGCGTCCTCGCAGAGCTCATCGGAGAGCACGCGCACGCGCGCAGCGCGCAGACTGTTCGGATACTCGCCGACGCCGGATGTGTCGCCCCACCCGTACACCGTCGCAACCCCGCCCACTGCGTACGCGGGATCACCGCCGGCCGCCATACCGATGACCGAGCCGGCGGGCAGAGGTTCAGCCAGGGTGAGTACGGCGTAGTCCCCGAAGTTGCTGACACCGTCGTACGCCGGGTTCACCCAGGAACGCCGCACGGCGATCTCCCGTCCGCTGCGGTCCGAGAGCAGGTCTGTGCGTCCCGCTATGACCTTGAGGTCACGTACGCGCTCCGGCGCTACGCCCAAGACCTCCTTGTCCAGGCAGTGGGCCGCGGTGAGCACCGTGCTGCGAGCGACCGCCACGCCGCCGCAGAACTGCCCCGCACGCGTACCCCCGAACCGGTCACGACTGGACAGGGCGACCGTCCACGGACTCTCCGACACATCGACAGGGAATCCGCCTATGACCACGCTGTCGGCGGCCACAGGGGCGGTGGAGGCCGCTGATATGGCGGATGCCGCGGCCGCCAGGACCAGCGGTCGGGCCATGGCCCGGGCAAGGCGACGACGCATACGCACTCCTCACTCCGTGGTATTTACTGAGAACCCAGAGTGATTCACCCGGCGCCGCGCCGCACCCGCGGAGGGACACGGCACGACGAAGGCCCGGCCCCCTCGGGGGACCGGGCCTTCCACGTCGTACGACCGGCGACTAGTCGAGGTAGTCGCGCAGCACCTGCGAACGGGACGGGTGGCGCAGCTTCGACATGGTCTTGGACTCGATCTGGCGGATCCGCTCGCGCGTGACGCCGTAGACCTTGCCGATCTCGTCGAGGGTCTTCGGCTGACCGTCGGTGAGACCGAAGCGCATGGAGACGACGCCCGCCTCGCGCTCGGACAGCGTGTCCAGGACGGAGTGCAGCTGCTCCTGGAGGAGGGTGAAGCTGACCGCGTCGGCCGGGACGACCGCCTCGGAGTCCTCGATGAGGTCACCGAACTCGCTGTCGCCGTCCTCGCCCAGCGGGGTGTGCAGCGAAATGGGCTCGCGGCCGTACTTCTGGACCTCGATGACCTTCTCCGGGGTCATGTCGAGTTCCTTGGCCAGCTCCTCCGGGGTGGGCTCGCGGCCCAGGTCCTGGAGCATCTGGCGCTGCACGCGCGCGAGCTTGTTGATGACCTCGACCATGTGCACCGGGATACGGATGGTGCGGGCCTGGTCGGCCATGGCGCGGGTGATCGCCTGACGGATCCACCAGGTGGCATACGTGGAGAACTTGTAGCCCTTGGTGTAGTCGAACTTCTCGACCGCGCGGATCAGACCGAGGTTGCCCTCCTGGATCAGGTCCAGGAAGAGCATGCCGCGGCCGGTGTAGCGCTTGGCCAGGGAGACCACCAGACGGAGGTTGGCCTCCAGGAGGTGGTTCTTGGCGCGGCGGCCGTCCTCGGCGATGATCTCCAGCTCGCGCTTGAGCTTGGGGGCGAGCTTGTCGGCGTTGGACAGCTTGTCCTCGGCGAACAGACCGGCCTCGATGCGCTTGGCGAGCTCGACCTCCTGCTCGGCGTTGAGCAGCGGGACCTTGCCGATCTGCTTGAGGTAGTCCTTGACCGGGTCGGCGGTGGCGCCGGCGGCGGCGACCTGCTGGGCGGGCGCGTCGTCCTCGTCCTCGTCGGACAGCACGAAGCCCGCGTTCTCCGGCGTGCTCTCGGGCTCCTCACCGGCCTTGCCGGGGGCTGCTTCCTCGAGCACCTCCTCTTCGAGGATTTCGGCGTCGTCCTTCTTGGCGCCGGTCTTCTTGGCCGCCGTCTTCTTGGCGACGGTCTTCTTCGCGGCCGCCTTCTTGGCGGTCGTCTTCTTGGCGGCCGCCTTCTTGGCGGGCGCCTCTTCCTCGACAGCGGGCTCGGCGGCGGGCGCCGCCGGCGTGGCAGTGGCGGTGGCCTTCCTGGTGGTCACCGCCTTGGCCGCGACCGTCTTGGTGGCGGTGCGCTTGGCGGGACTCTTCGCTGCGACGCTCTTTCGGGTGCGCTTGGGCTCTGCGGCACTGACCATCAGCGTCACACCCTCTTCCTCGAGGATCTGGTTGAGGCTGCGCAGTACGTTCTTCCACTGAGTGGCCGGAATCTGGTCAGCTTCGAAGGCCCGACGCACGTCATCGCCGGCGATCTGCCCCTCAGCCTTTCCCCGCTCAATGAGCGCCATGACAGAGACGGACTCGGCGATCTCCGGCGGGAGCGTACGGGATGTGCTGGCCGACACGAACAACCTCTCGGAACGTTGGAAAACGGCTTCCGGCCCCGTCCACAGTGGACAGGAGCCGACCGCCGGCTTGGGGATGGGCCGACGGCGCGGGCGGGGGCCGGGAAGATGCACAGCGCCATGAACGGCGTCCGTATTCCCTCCGCGGCTGTCACCTCTTAGGTCATCGCGTTCTTCCCGCGAGCGTTACGCCCAATCCGCGTGGCCCGAGTCACACCCCGTAAGCGAATAAAAACGGTCAGATACGGATAGAGGCTGTCACTCCTGGACGTGACCCTACCGCTGCGGCGGACGGGCGGCCCCTTTCG
>NZ_JBHUQX010000689.1:0-2932 GCF_042674225.1 Streptomyces sp. NPDC056948 | reverse complement strand
CTTCTGCCCAGCCATCGGCCAGGGAGTGAGCGGCGTGTCGCCTACGGCGCGTCCACCACCGTGCCGTCGAGCACCGGGCCCTCCACTGCTTCGCCGTCGTCCGTCCCGATGGACAGTCGCATCCGCAGTGACTCCTCCGGCTCGCTCACCCCGTCCACGACGGTGGGTACGGTCACCTCCGTGCTCAGCTCTCCCGCGGGTACGGCGATGTCCGGGTAGAACACCTCCACCTCGGACAGCGGCCGGGCTGGGCTCGGTGACTCGCCGGTGTTCTCCTCGAACCATTGCGGGTCGACGTCGGTGCTGGACAGTTCCGCGCCGCCGTCGACCGGCACGAAAGCGGCCTCGATCCAGAGATCCGTGTCGGCGACCGCGGACTGGTCGATCCGCCACTTCAGGCTCTGGCCCTCGGTGACCCGGCCCACGAGCGGTGTCGCCTTGAACGTGGGCATCGGGTCGTCGTCCGTCACGGACAGGCCGCCGAGGTGGTTGCCGACCACGGTGCCCCGGACGGCCTTCGCGAACACGTTGTGCTCCGTGCCGTAGCTGAAGCGGGTGTTGCCGCGCACGTCGATGGGCACGTCGACGCTGCCGCCGCCGGGGCGCACCGTCACCAGCCGGGACGTGACCTCACGGGTCTCGGGGTCCGCGACGAAGAGCCTGATCTGGCCACTGCCCTGCCCGGAGAGCCGCACCGGCACCTTGTGGGTCCGGACTCCGGAGTCGCCCTCGTCGGTCGTCAGCCGACCGATGTCGACGCGGGGCAGCGCGACCGGCCGTACCGCCGCCATGCCGGGACGCCAGCCCCAGGCGTCCATCAGCCATGCCTGTCCCGATCCGCTGCGCGGGGTCAATACCAGGGACTTCACCCGCTTCAGGTCCAGCCCGGCCGCCGTCGCCGCGGTCAGCGGTACCCGTACCTCCTGTCCCCAGTACGAGGCCGTCCGGTCGGAGCCGGGCAGCCCGTCGAGGCGGAGGGCGCCGAGCGTCGCCTGCCGGCCCGCGGTGTCCGTGAGGGACACGTCCATACGGGTGCCGGTGGTGTTGGGCGGCACGATGACCCGCAGCGCCAGCGACTCGGCTCCGCTCAGGGAGACCGGCCTCCCGGGCCGCACTCGTACCGAGGAACCCGGCGTCGACCAGTCGAACGCCACGGCGTCGCGGCCCGGTTCCCGCTCCGTCTCCCACCCGGCGAAGTGCGGTGACCCGCCGGGGTTCTCGGGGTTCAGGCAGGCGGTGGCCGGGTCGGGGTCCACCTGCGCGCACAGCCGGCCGCCGTCCACCGTGACCGGGGCGTCCGGCAGGAAAGCGGCGGTGCGACGGGCACCGACGGCGTGGGTCAGGACGCGCGCGGGACCCGCGGACGCCGCGCGGACGTTCGAGCCGTCCAGCAGTGGCCGGACCCGGTCGTCGCCCGCGACGAACATCCGGGCCGCGGCGGCTGTGTACGTGGAACCGGCGGCCTGCTGCCGCTCGGCCGTCAGCCGGGTCGCGGCCCCCGGCGTGCACACCGGGTCCGGCGGCGTCTCCTCGTCGTTCCAGAAGTCGTCCACGGCGGGCGCCTCGGCCTGTCCCGGGGTCCACTCGGTGTTGAAGTAGTTGTGGTTGGCGCCGACCATGTAGACCGCGCTGTGCAGGGCGGCACCACGGCTCACGCCGCGTGTCCCGTCCACGTAGATCTCGCCCTGCAGGTCGGACACGTCACCGTCGCAGCCCGGCAGGATCGTCATGGACGGCACATCGGGAGCCGGGTTCTGCCCGAAGACGGTGGGGCCGATGAGGACGGTCCCCCGTATCTTCCAGCGCACCGGACCCCGGTAGCCGTCCTTGTCCGCGGGCGGCTTGGCGAGGCTGTCCGTCGCGGCCCGGTTCACGCCCTCGCCGCCGCGCGAGTGACCGACCAGGAGGACACGCGACAGGTCGGCCCGCGCGGACTTCCGTACGATCGCCGGTGCCTTGGTCCGTCCGGCGCCCGACCAGTCGGCCCAGTGGGCGAGGTGCTGCCGCACCAGGGAGGAGCGAGCCTGGGTTCCGGCGTCCTGCGCCGCGTAGTCCTGCCCGTTGATGCCGTTGGCGGATATGGACACCGTCACATACCCCTGGGACGCCAGGAGTTTCTGGTCGTGCAGATAGCCGCGGTAACTCGGTATCGGCTTCGAGCCGGTCGGGCAGGGCCACTCGCCGAGTGCCTCACCGTCCGCGCCTCCGGTGAAGCAGGTGGCGTGGCGGCCGTGCAGGAAGAGGGCCAGCGGCCGCTTGCCCTGTGCGCCGGCGGGTGCGGTGACGGTCGCGCGCATCTCCACCGGGGCGGGGAAGTCGGGCAGTTGCACCGATTTCAGCGTGTACTCGCCGCTGACCGCGCGGTAGGGGCCGGGAACTCCGGGGTCCACGGGGTTGGCCGGCGGCAGGGCCGACGGCTCCACCGGCTCCACGGGCTTCACTGGCTTCTTGGCGGACCGGCGCTTCGAGTCCGCCTTGACACCGGCCTCGTCGAGGCGGCGCCCCGCGGCCCGTACCTGCAGGTCCTTCACAGCACCGAGCGCCACGCCTTCGAGGTCGAGGCGGAACGTGTGCCCGTCCTTGCCGGGTTCGGGCCGGCCCAGGAGCCGGTCTCCGGAGTAGAACTCGACGGCGGCGTCGCCCATGGGGACGGGTCTGTTCGAGCGCCAGGTCAGCTGCTGACCGGATCTCTTGCCGGTGATCTGCCAGCCGGCCGGCAGGCCCCGGCTGCGGTCGGGTCCGGGGCCCGGGTCGGCGGATGGAGTGGACGGGGTCGACGGGGTGGGATCGGCGGCCGGTTGGGCGTTCGCCAGTCCTGGCGATCCCACCACCACCGCGAACATGGCCGCAGCGGCGACCAATGTGCGCCGAGCATGGATCAACGTGCTTCTCCTCCGGATCGGCTCCTGCGCCCGGGACACCACAGGTGTCC
>NZ_JBHUQX010000688.1:0-2937 GCF_042674225.1 Streptomyces sp. NPDC056948 | reverse complement strand
CGTTCGAGGAGTTGGGCGCCGACCTGCCGTTCCAGGTCGGCGACCGCGCGGCTGAGGGACGACTGCGAGACGCCCAACCGGGCGGCTGCCGCGGTGAAACTCGTCGCCCGGGCGACGGCCGCGTACGCCGAGAGCTGTCGCAAGGTGGCTTCCATGGCGGGGAAGCGTACGTCAGCACGGGCCGATTGATGCGCGGATCGCATGAACAGATCCCGGTTTGATGCTGGACATGGATCTTCCGGCGCTCGGACACTCTCGGCTATCCCCGTACGCCCCGCTCTCCGCCGCCGGGGACCGCCACCCGAGAAAGCGAGCGTCACCATGCAGGCAGCCCTGGGCTTCGCCACGATCGCCCTGTTCCTGTTGCTCACCATGACCAGACGCGTCTCGGTCCTGGTCGCGCTGGTGGTGCTCCCGGTCCTGGCGGCGCTGGCGGGCGGCTTCGCGGGCGAGCTGGGCGGGATGGTGCTGGACGGGCTGTCGAAGGTGGCGCCCACCGGCATCATGATCGCTTTCGCTGTTCTGTACTTCAGCCTCATGGTGGACGCGGGCCTGTTCGATCCGCTGATCCGCGGTCTGCTGCGGATGGCACAAGGCGATCCGATGCGCATCACCGTCGCCACGGCCGTCCTCACGCTGTGCGTGGCCCTGGACGGCGACGGAGCTTCGACGTTCCTCATCACCGTCTCGGCACTGCTGCCCGTCTACCGCAAGCTGGGCATGAGTCCGCTGGTGCTGTCCGGGGTCGTCTGTCTGGGCGCCGGCGTGATGAACATGGTTCCCTGGGGCGGTCCGACGGTGCGTGCCATGGCGGCGCTGAAGCTGGAGAGTTCGGACGTCTTCACGCCCGTGCTGCCCGCGATGGGCCTCGGCATCGCGTGGGTCCTGGTGGCGGCCTGGCTGATCGGCCGCCGGGAGCGGCGGCGTCTGGGCACACTCGCGGTGCCGGGCCGGGCGGCCGCCGACGACGAACCCGTCCCTACGACCGCCACCGCGCCCGGGGACGGCCCCGGAGCCGTCCGGGTGACGGAACCTGCGCGGCTCTGGCTGACCGTCTTCAATCTGCTGCTGACCGTCGTCCTCCTCGTCTCGCTGATCCTGGAGGTCATGCCGCTGCCGGTGCTGTTCGTCCTCGGGTTCGCGGTGGCCCTCCTGGTCAACCACCCCACGTGGGAACAGCAGCAGGCGCTGCTCGACAAGCACGCGAAGAACGTCGTCCTCGTCACCACGATGATCTTCGCCGCCGGGGTGCTCACCGGAGTCCTGACCGGGACCGGAATGATCGGCGAGATGGCCGAGGCGCTCGTGTCCGTGATCCCGGACTCCCTCGGCGGCCAACTGCCGGTGCTGGTGGCCGTCACCGGCATGCCGCTGAGTCTGGTCTTCACCCCGGACGCCTACTACCTCGGTGTTCTGCCGGTCCTCGCCGAGACGGCGCACAGCTTCGGCACCGACCCGGCCGAGGTCGCCCGGGCCGCCATCCTCGGCCAGATGACGACGGGTTTCCCGCTCAGTCCGCTCACCGCCTCCACCTTCATCCTGGTCGGCATGAGCGGCGTCCAGCTCGGCGAGCACCAGCGCTTCATCTTCCGCTGGGCCTTCGCCACCACCCTCGTGATGACCGCCGGCGCCCTCCTCACCGGCGCCCTCTCCCTCTGACGGAGGCTCAGCATGCCTGCCCGCAGTGCCAGGTTCGTCCCGCTGCTCTTCACCGTGTCCCTCGCCGCCTCCGCCCTTCCCACTGCCACCGCCCAGGCGGCACCCGGCAGCACGCTGCCGTCCTTCGCCGGTTCCGTCACCTCGCGTTCGTACGACGGCCGCGAGGACGACCTGCTCACCGCCGGGCTGGGCTTCTCGGGTCTGCGCCGTGCCACTCCCCCGCCGGTGGCCGACCCCGGCCGTCCCACGCCGGCCGAGCTGCGGCGCTGGGCCGTGTGGGCCGCGGCGGGGCTCTCCGGGAGCGACGCGGGCGGGCTGGGGCGGCTGTACGGGCCGAACATCGGCGCCGACGGCAGACCGGTGCCCGGTGACGGGAGGATCGCCGGCACCGAATACACCGTCACCGCGGGCACGGGCGCGCGCGGCGTCACTTTCGTCGTCCAAGTCCCGGCGGACCTCGACCGGGCACGCCCCTGCGTCGTGGCCGCGCCGGCGACCGGGCTGGCGAACGTGTACAACGCCGTCGGCGGCGCCGGGGCCTGGGGGCTGCGTCACCGCTGTGCGGTCGCCCTCACCGACAAGGGAATGGGCCCGGGCTTCCACGACCTGCACTCCGACACCGTCATGGCCACCGACGGCACCATCGGCTCCCGCACGCGGACCGGCCCCGGTGCGGCCTTCGACAGCGGCCTCGACGACACCGCACGCCGGCGGTACGACGCGCGCCACCCCTACCGGGTCGCCTTCAAGCAAGCCCATTCCCGGCAGAACCCCCAGGCCGGCTGGGGACGCGATGTGCTCCGCTCGGTCGAACTCGCCCTCGCCCTGCTCAACCGCGACTGGCGGAAGGGCGCACCCGTGGCCGGGTACACGCCCGCGACCACGACGGTGATCACGGCAGGCGTCTCCAACGGCGGTGGGGCCGCCGTCGCCGCCGGGGAGGAGGACCGGTCCGGCCTGATCGACGCGGTGGTGGCCTCGGAGCCGCAGATGAACCTCGCCCCGCTGCGCGGCCTCACCGTCGAGCAGGGCGGGCAGCGGGTGACGAGCGCCGGGCTGCCGCTGGTGCGGTACGCGTCCCTTGCCTCGCTCCTCCAGCCGTGCGCGGTGCTCGCCGAGCCCTCGGCGCCGGGCTACGCCTCCTTCGATCCGGGGACGGCACGGCGCCGCTGTTCCGACCTGGTGGGTGACGACCCGCGGCTGATCCCGCGGCGTGACGCCGCGCGCGCCGGGGTGCGCGGGCTGCCCGTGCTGGCGCAGCAGGCGCTGGTCCGGGCC
>NZ_JBHUQX010000687.1:0-2942 GCF_042674225.1 Streptomyces sp. NPDC056948 | reverse complement strand
GCCTGGTTGAGCGTGTTGAGAGTCTCGTCCACGTTGATCCCGGGGAGCTTCTCTCCGACAGCGTGCGACGGGGTGACCGCCGCGACGACGAAGCCGGTGGCCAGGGAGGCGATGGCGAGCATGCTGCGCTTCTTCATGACCGACTCAACTGCCGGACCCGCTCCGGGGTCACGCCACTGGGCCGTTCGGGCGACGCGACGGCCTCACGCGGGACCGGTGTCCCAGGTCCCGGGCCCGCCGCCGCGCCATTCGATCAGCCCCGACGCCGCCGCGTACGCCTCGTCCGCGTCCTCGATCCCCGCCCGCCGCAGGAACTCGGCGACGTCCAGCAGTCCGTAGGCGATCCCGAGGAACTGGTCGTCCACACGGACCCGCCGGCCACCGTCCACGGCGGGTGGGTAGACCACGACGGGTTTCGCGGACGCCATGGCACCAGGGTGCGCGGGAACGGCGCCGGGCGCGCGCCGGGGTGGGCCGTTCAGCCGACCCTCTGTGTCTGTTCCTAGGCGTCCACGTAGTCCGCGAGATGCTCCCCGGTCAGGGTGGAGCGGGTCTCGACGAGTTCGGCCGGGGTGCCCTCGAAGACGATCCGGCCGCCGTCGTGTCCGGCGCCCGGGCCGAGGTCGATGATCCAGTCGGCGTGCGCCATGACCGCCTGGTGGTGCTCGATGACGATGACCGACTTACCGGCGTCGACGAGCCGGTCGAGCAGGCCGAGAAGCTGCTCCACGTCGGCGAGGTGGAGGCCGGTGGTCGGCTCGTCGAGGACGTAGACCCCGCCCTTGTCGCCCATGTGCGTGGCCAGCTTGAGCCGCTGCCGCTCTCCGCCGGAGAGGGTGGTGAGCGGCTGGCCGAGGGTGAGGTAGCCGAGTCCGACGTCCGCCATCCGCTCGATGATCCGGTGGGCCGCCGGGGTGCGCGCCTCACCGGCGCCGAAGAACTTTTCGGCCTCGGTCACCGACATCGCCAGCACCTCGCTGATGTCCCGGCCGCCGAAGCGGTACTCCAGCACCGACGCCTCGAACCGCTTGCCCTCGCACACCTCGCAGGGGGTGGCGACGCTCTGCATGATCGCCAGGTCGGTGTAGATGACACCGGCGCCGTTGCAGGTGGGGCAGGCGCCCTCGGAGTTGGCGCTGAAGAGCGCCGGCTTCACGCCGTTGGCCTTGGCGAAGGCCTTGCGGATCGGGTCGGCGAGCCCGGTGTACGTCGCCGGGTTGCTGCGCCGGGAGCCGCGGATCGCGGTCTGGTCGATCGACACCACGCCCTCGTCGGTGGGGATCGAGCCGTGCACGAGCGAACTCTTGCCGGAGCCGGCGACACCGGTGACGACGGTCAGCACGCCGAGCGGGATGTCGACGTCGACGTTCTGGAGGTTGTTCGCTGTCGCACCGCGGATCGCGAGCGTGCCGGTGGGCTTGCGGACCGTCTCTTTCAAAGCGGCCCGGTCGCCGAGATGACGGCCGGTGACGGTGCCGCTCTTGTGCAGCCCCTCCAGGGTGCCCTCGAAGCAGACGGTGCCGCCCGCCGTGCCGGCGCCGGGGCCGAGGTCCACGACATGGTCGGCGATGGCGATCGTCTCCGGCTTGTGCTCCACGACGAGCACGGTGTTGCCCTTGTCGCGCAGCCGCAGCAGCAGGTTGTTCATCCGCTGGATGTCATGGGGGTGCAGTCCGATGGTCGGCTCGTCGAAGACGTACGTGACGTCGGTGAGTGAGGAGCCGAGATGCCGGATCATCTTGGTGCGCTGCGCCTCGCCGCCGGAGAGCGTGCCCGAGGCCCGGTCGAGCGAGAGATAGCCGAGGCCGATCTCCACGAACGAGTCCAGGGTGTGCCGGAGCTTGGCCAGCAGCGGGGCCACCGAAGGATCCTCGATTCCCCGGGCCCATTCGGCCAGGTCGCGGATCTCCATCGCGCAGGCGTCGGCGATGTTGACCTTGCCGATCCTCGAGGAGCGGACCAGCTCGCTGAGCCGGGTGCCGTCGCACTCGGGGCACTCGGTGAAGGTGACCGCCCGGTCCACGAAGGCCCGGATGTGCGGCTGCATCGACTCGCGGTCCTTGGCGAGGAAGGTCTTCTGGATCTTCGGGATCAGCCCCTCGTAGGTGAGGTTGACGCCGTTGATCTTCACCTTGGTCGGCTCGCGGTACAGGAAGTCGTGCCGTTCCTTCTTGGTGTACTTGCGGATCGGCTTCTCCTTGTCGAAGAAGCCCGACTCGGCGATGACCCGCACCACCCAGCCGTCCCCGGTGTAGGTGGGGATGGTGAACGGGTCCTCGGAGAGCGACTTGGAGTCGTCGAAGAGCTGGGTGAGGTCGATGTCGGAGACCTTGCCCCGGCCCTCGCAGTGCGTGCACATGCCGCCGGTACGGCTGAAGGTCACCTTCTGCGTCTTGGTCTTGTCGGTACCCCGGTCGACCGTGATCCCGCCGCTCGCCGAGACCGAGGCGACATTGAAGGAGAACGCGCCGGGCGGGCCGATGTGCGGCGTACCGAGCCGGCTGAAGAGGATGCGCAGCATCGCGTTGGCGTCGGTGGCGGTGCCGACCGTGGAGCGCGGGTCGGACCCCATCCGCTGTTGGTCGACGGTGATCGCGGTGGTCAGCCCGTCGAGTACGTCGACCTCGGGCCGGGCGAGGTTGGGCATGAAGCCCTGCAGGAAGGCGCTGTAGGTCTCGTTGATCAGCCGCTGCGACTCCGCGGCGATCGTGTCGAACACCAGCGAGCTCTTGCCCGAGCCGGAGACGCCCGTGAACACCGTGAGCCTGCGCTTCGGGATCTCGATGCTGACGTCCTTGAGGTTGTTCTCGCGCGCACCGTGCACGCGGATCACGTCATGGCTGTCGGCAGCGTGCGGCCCGGGCGACCGTCTGGCCGTCGTCGTGGCCTTGCTCATGGTGTCTCCATCTGTCGCTCGGACGTTCCTGTCCCCCGCGCCGAAC
>NZ_JBHUQX010000686.1:0-2950 GCF_042674225.1 Streptomyces sp. NPDC056948 | reverse complement strand
CTGCTCCCCAGCGCGGCGGACACGGCGGCCGCACGGGACGCCGTCCGGCAGGCGGCGGGCCGCCGTCCCGGGCGCCCGACCGAACAGGTGGTGCAGGTGCAGATCGGGCGGCTGGAGGTCACCGCGGGCGGGGCGCCGCAGGGCGGTGGCGACAGGCCCCGGCCACGGGACACGGAGCGCCCCCGGGCCGCGGTCAGCCTGGCGGACTATCTGGCCAGGGGGCGCGAGTGAGTGAGACGCGACGGCACGGCAGCCGTACGACGAGAAGGACCAGGACGAGGAGAGGGACCGAGGAACCGACGTCATGAGCAACGCACTTGCCCTCGCCCACGTCACCCAGGCCCTCGCCCTGCTGATCGAGGCCAACCTTCCGCCGGACATCGACATCGCGGTGAAGGTCGAGCCGCGCAAGCCGCCGGCCGACCCGCCTCTCGAGCCGACCATCACCGTGTTCCTGTACCAGGTCACGCCCAACACCTCGCAGCGCAACAACGACCTGCCGGCCCGGGCGTCCGACGGGACACTGGTCCGGCGTCCGGCCGCCGCGCTCGACCTGCACTACCTGATCAGCGCGTACGGCGAGGAGGCGGAACTGGTCGGGCAGCGCCTGATCGGCTCGGTCGTGCGCACCCTGCACGAGATACCCGTACTGCCCAGGGACATCATCGAACTCGCCGGTCAGCGGCCGCACTTGAACGGGAGCGACCTGGCCGAGGCCGTGCAGCGGGTGCGGTTCACGCCGACGGCGATGGACGTCGACGAGACGTCCAAGCTGTGGGGGATGCTCCACCAGACGCCGTACACGCTGTCGGTCGTCTACCAGGCGGTCCTGGTCCTCATCGACGGGCGCGAGACGCCTGTGCAGGCGAAGCCGGTGGAGCGGCCGGAGGTGCGGGTGCTGCCGTTCGGGGCGCCGGGGGCGCCGGTGCCGCCGGCCGCGTCGCCGGGTCCGGAACCCGAGGGCCCGCCCTCGCAGGGT
Source organism: Streptomyces sp. NPDC056948 (assembly GCF_042674225.1). Taxonomy (NCBI): domain Bacteria; kingdom Bacillati; phylum Actinomycetota; class Actinomycetes; order Kitasatosporales; family Streptomycetaceae; genus Streptomyces; species Streptomyces sp. NPDC056948. Next base: position 1,971 of record NZ_JBHUQX010000686.1, on the reverse strand, counting down.
GCCGCTGAGCCGTCCGACGTACCCGCGAAGGCCGTCGTCAAGGCACCGGCGAAGACGCCCGCGAAGGCGACCCGGGGCCGTAAGCCGGCGCCGCCCGCCAGGACCGCGAAGAAGACGGCCGCCAAGTCCGCGAAATCCCCGCAGACCCCGCCGGTGGCGGAGAACACGGACGGCGACGAGGACACGGAGAACTGAGGCCCATGGGAGCGACGGGGGCAGGTGAGGACATGGGAGCGCACGGCACGGCCGCTGCGGGTGCGACGGCTGCCGCCGCGCTGGGCGCCGGCACGACGCTGACGGCCGAGATCCGGCGTGTCCTGGCCCGCGTCGACGCCCATGCGGGACGGGCGGCAGGGGAGGCGCTCGGGGACACGGCCGCGCGCCGCGCCGCGCAGGATAGTCACGAGAGTCAGGAGAGTACGGGCGCGGGTCGCGCCGCGGGCGGAGGCCCGGGCGGCAGTGCCGCGCGGCGTGTCTCGCAGGATCCCGACGGCACCTCCGCGCAGCGTGCCTCGCAGAACCCCGACGGCAGCGCCGCCCGCGACCGTGTCGGTACGCCGCCGGAAGGGCGCGGCGCCACGCAGGCCCCCGTGCCCGAGACCGCCCCCGACGGTCCCGGTGTCGCCCCCCTCGACGCCCTGGTCGCCTGCTTCGGGCTCACCGTCTTCGAGCGTGACCTCGTGCTGCTCGCCGCCGCGCAGGAGCTGGAGCCGACGACCGGCGCCCGGTGTGCCGCCGCGAGTGGTGATCCGGAGCGGGCGTACCCGACCTTCTCGCTTGCCCTGGCCGCCCTGGACGAACCGCACTGGAGCGCGCTGCCGCCGGTGTCGCCGCTGCGTCGCTGGCGGATCGTGGAGCTGGACGACGCGTCGCGGCTGACGACCTCCCGGCTCCGGCTCGACGAACGCATCCTGCACTTCCTGCTCGGCTCGCCCTACCTGGACGCCCGGCTGCACGGCCAGCTACGCCGCACGCCGGTGCCCGACCGGCTGCCACCGTCGTACGACCTCGCCGCCAGCGGGGTCGCGGCCGGCTGGACGGACGGTGCCCGCCCTGACGCGCCGTTGCTCGTGGAGCTGGTCGGGGGCGACCTGCGCAGCCGTGCCGACATCGCCGCCGCGGCCGCCGCGCGAGCCGGGCTCGGGCTGTACGCGCTGAGCGCCGAGGACATCCCCGTCGACCCCGCCGAACGCGACCGTTTCGCCCGGCTGTGGCAGCGCGAGGCGATCCTGCTGCCCGCCGCACTGCTCCTGGAGTTCGGCGAGCCGGACCGGGATCAGCAGGCGGCCACGGAGGCGTTCCTGGCCGGGGCCGCCGTACCGGTGGTCGTGTCGAGCGCCGACCCGCGCCGCACGGACCGCCCGCACGGTACCCGGGTGAGCGTGCCGCGCCTGGACGATGAGGAGCAACTTGCCCTGTGGACTGACGCGTTCAGTGACGTGGCCGACCTGGAACAGACCGAACTGCGGTCCCTGATCGCCCAGTTCGAGCTGCCGCCGCACGTCGTACGGTCCGCCGCGGCCACCGTCCGCCGTGAACTGCCCTACGAGGACGAGCTCGACGCCGCCGGCCTGGCCTGGCGGGCCGGTATGGACGAGGCCCGGGTCGGCATGGACGAACTCGGCCGCCGTATCGAACCGCAGGCCGGCTGGAACGACCTCGTGCTGCACGAGCGGCAGACCGGCGTGCTGCGGGAGATCGTCGCGCATGTGCGCCAGCGCGCCTTGGTCCACCAGGAATGGGGCTTCGCGGCGACCCTGCGCCGGGGCCTCGGCGTCACCGCGCTCTTCGCGGGCGGCTCCGGCACCGGGAAGACCCTGGCCGCCGAGGTGATGGCGAAGGAACTCGGCCTCGACCTGTTCGTCATCGACCTCTCGCAGGTCGTCAGCAAGTACATCGGCGAGACCGAGAAGAACCTCCGCCGCGTCTTCGACGCCGCCGAACGCGGCGGCGCGCTCCTCCTCTTCGACG
>NZ_JBHUQX010000685.1:0-2966 GCF_042674225.1 Streptomyces sp. NPDC056948 | reverse complement strand
CCCCGGGTGAGGTGCGGTCCGGGGTGGCCGCGGCTCGTCAGGACCGGTCGGTCAGGTACTCGTCGATCTTCTTGCGCATGAACAGGGAGGACTCCTTGGCCCGTTCCTCCCAGGCGAAGACACAGGCCGTCAGCGTGCCGTCGAAGCCGTTCGCGCGCAGTGCGCCGAAGAGCTCGCCGAAGTCGACCTCACCCTCCCCGATGTCCAGGTGCTGGTGGATCCGGGCGGGGGTGCCCGGCGGGTTGAGGATGTAGCGGTTGCCGGAGGACGCCGTGTGGTCGAAGGCGTCCGCGAGATGCACGTGGGTCAGCAGGTCACCGGCGTAGTCGATGATGCCGGGGGCGTCGTCGCCGATGTGGAAGGTGTGCGGCGCGCAGTAGAGGAACGACACGTTGGGGTGGTTGATGCCCCGGATGAGGTTGATCGCGTCGTAGCCGTTCTCGATGAAGTCGTCGGGGTGCGGCTCCAGCGCGAGGTTGATGCCCTCCCGTTCGAACAGCGGCAGCAGGTCGTCCATGGACTTCCAGAACTGGGCCTCGCTGCGGTCCGGATCCTCGGGGCGGCCGTTGAACTCGGAGATCATGCTGCTGACACCTAGGTCGGCGGCGATCTGGATGGAGCGCGTCCAGTAGCGCACGGCGGCCTGCCGGGCGTCCTCGTCCGGCCCCGACCAGCGGAACAGGGGCAGGAGGGAGGAGATGCCGACGCCGGCGGAGTCGAGGGCCTTGCGGAACTCGGCGACCGTGCCGTCGTCGACGCGGGGGTGCCGGAAGAAGGGGATGAAATCCTCGCGGGGCGACAGCTCGATCCACTCGTAGCCCAACTCGGCCACCACGGCGGGAAGTTCGAGCAGCGGGACGTGGCGGATCATGTAGGGGTCGAGGGCGATCTTCACAAGCGTCTCCGGGTAGGGGGGACAGGTGCGGTGTGACGGTGCGGGCGGTCAGCGCGTGCCCTTGGCGGCGAATCCGGCGACGCTGTCGATGTTGCTCTTGTCGACGAAGGCCGGGCCGGTGAGGACGGGTGCCTCGCCGCCGCCCATGTAGTTGCCGTTGTTCCTGTAGAGCCACAGGGAGTCGACGGCGAGATAGCCCTGGAGGTAGGGCTGCTGGTCGACGGCGAACTCGATGTCGCCCTTCTTGATGGAGCCGACCAGGTCCTTGTTGAGGTCGAACGTGGCGACCTCGGCCTTGCTGGCGGAGTCCGACACCGACTGCACGGCCGTCAGCGCGAACGGCGCGCCGAGCGTGACCACCTGGTCGATGGCGGAGTCCTGCTTGAGCTTGGCGGTGATCGTGGACTTCACGGACGGCATGTCGTTGCCGTTGACGTAGACGTTCGACACCTGGCCCTTGAAGGTCTTCTTCACTCCGGCGCAGCGGGCCTCCAGCCCGACGTGGCCCTGGACCTGGACGACGCAGACGGCCTTCTGCGCCCCGGTCGCGTTGAGCTTCTCGCCGAACGCCTGGCCCGCGACGGACTCGTCCTGGCCGAAGAACTCCAGCAGGCCCTGGTCCTTCCACTCGTCCATGCCGGAGTTGAAGCCCACGACGGGGATGCCGGCGGCGCGGGCCTTGGCGACGGCCGACTTCATGGCGTCAGGCTTGGCCAGGGTGACGGCGATGCCGTCGACCTTCTGGTCGATCGCGTTCTGGACCAGGTTCGCCTGGCCGCCCGCGCTCTCGTCGTTGGAGTAGATCAGCTTGACGTTGTCCTTGGCCGCGGCGGCCTCGGCGCCCTTGCGGATGATGTCCCAGAACGTGTCGCCGGAGGGCGCGTGGGTGACCATGGCGATCGTCATCCGGGGCGTGTCGGCCTTGCCGGCCGCGGCGTTCGCCCCGCCCTCCTCGGCCTTCTTGCCGCCGGCGCCGCTGGAGCAGCCGGTGGCGAGCAGGGCGGTGGCCGCGACGGCGACGCCGGCCACGGTCCAGCCCGTTCTGCGGGGGCGGGCGTCTGGAGCGGTTGTGCGGTTCATGATCGTGCACCTCACTGGACGACAGGGGGTCGCTGCCTCCCACGGGCGGGGAGCGGAGATGGGTCTCGCGTTTGATGGCTCATCGACCGAACGGTGCGGCTCAGGCAGTCGAACCTGCTCGCTTAAAGCGCTTTAAGTGCTGGTACTATCTGTGGCGTCACAGTCGTATGTCAAGAGTGTTGCCGCCAATCGACGGGAGGTCATGTGGACGAGCTCGACTCCACCGCTCCCGCAGGCGGTAACGGCGCGGCTCCGCGTCCCCGGCTGGAGGACGTCGCCGCGCGGGTCGGTCTGTCCACCGCGTCCGTGTCGCTGGTGCTGCGCAATGTGCCCGGGCCCAGTGAGCGCACCCGGCAGCGTGTCCTGAAGGCCGCCGCCGACCTGGGCTACCGCCCCGACCGCACCGCCAGCGCCCTCGCCAGCAGGCGCAGCCGGCTGCTCGGCGTCATGGTCGACATCCACAGCCCCTTCCACGCCGAGCTGGTCGAGCACCTGCACACGGCCGCCGAGGAGATCGGCTACGACCTCGTCCTGAGCACGCTGACCCGGACCCGTGACGAGCACGCGGCCGTCGAGACGCTGCTCGCCTTCCGCTGTGAGGCGCTGATCCTCCTCGGGCCGGTGGCCCCCGCGTCCGCCCTCGCCGACCTCGACCGCAAGGCGCCCGTCATCTCCGTCGGCCGCCGGATCGCCGACGCCGCCCTCGATGTCGTACGCAGCGCGGACGACGACGGCGTGGGCCAGATCGTCGACCACCTGGTGGGGCTCGGCCACCGTTCCATCGTCCACGTGGACGGCGGCAAGGGCGTCATCGCCACCGACCGGCGCCGCGGCTACCGGAGCGCCATGCGCCGGCACGGGCTCGACGAGCACATCAGGGTCCTTCAGGGGGACAGCACGGAGAAGGCCGGCGAGAAGGCCGGCCGGCATCTGGTCGGCGGCGGCGAACTGCCGACCGCCGTCGTGGCGTACAACGACCAGAGCGCCATCG
>NZ_JBHUQX010000684.1:0-2972 GCF_042674225.1 Streptomyces sp. NPDC056948 | reverse complement strand
GACGCGCTGCCCGAGCCCTGACGCACGTACAGATCAGAGCTGTTCGATCACGAGCGCTTACGAGCGATCACGAGCTCTTTCAGGAGTCCCCTCATGAAGACGATCGACGAACTCCTCGCCGAAGGGGTCGCGGGCAAGCGGGCTTTCGTCCGCGCCGACCTGAACGTGCCGCTGGACGGCACGGCGATCACCGACGACGGCCGTATCCGCGCCGTGCTGCCCACGGTCAAGGCCCTCGCCGAGGCGGGCGCCCGCGTGGTCGTCGCCTCCCACCTGGGCCGCCCCAAGGGCGCCCCGGAACCGGCCTTCTCCCTCGCCCCCGCCGCCGCGCGCCTCGGTGAACTCCTCGGCGCCGACGTGGCCTTCGCGACCGACACGGTCGGCGAGTCCGCCCAGGCCACTGTCGCCGCCCTGACCGACGGCCAGGTCGCCGTCGTCGAGAACCTGCGCTTCAACGCCGGCGAGACGAGCAAGGACGACGCCGAGCGCGGCGCCTTCGCCGACCGGCTCGCCGCCCTCGCCGACGTCTACGTCGGCGACGGCTTCGGCGCGGTGCACCGCAAGCACGCCTCCGTGTACGACCTCCCGGCGCGCCTGCCGCACTACGCCGGCTACCTCATCGCGACCGAGGTCGGCGTCCTGAAGAAGCTCACCGACGAGGTCAAGCGGCCGTACGTCGTCGTCCTCGGCGGGGCCAAGGTCTCCGACAAGCTCGCCGTCATCGACCAGCTGCTCGGCAAGGCCGACCGGATCCTCATCGGCGGCGGCATGGCCTACACCTTCCTCAAGGCCAAGGGCTACGAGGTCGGCACCTCCCTCCTGCAGGAGGACCAGATCCCGGCCGTCAACGAGTACATCGAGCGTGCCGAGAAGACCGGTGTCGAGCTGGTCCTGCCGGTGGACGTCCTCGTCGCGGGCGAGTTCCCGGACCTGAAGACCAAGGCCCCGGCCAACCCCACGACGGTCGCCGCGGACGCCATCCCGGCCGACCGACTGGGCCTCGACAACGGGCCCGAGACCTGCAAGCTGTACGCATCCAAGCTCGCCGACGCCGCCACCGTCTTCTGGAACGGCCCCATGGGCGTCTTCGAGCACCCCGACTACGCCGAGGGCACCAAGGCGGTCGCCCAGGCACTCGTCGAATCCAAGGGCTTCACCGTGGTCGGCGGTGGCGACTCCGCCGCCGCCGTGCGCACCCTGGGCTTCGACGAGACGGCATTCGGCCACATCTCGACCGGTGGCGGCGCCTCCCTCGAATACCTCGAGGGCAAGACGCTCCCCGGCCTCGCCGCACTGGAGGACTGACCCACATGACCGCGCGCACGCCGCTGATGGCGGGCAACTGGAAGATGAACCTCAACCACCTCGAGGCCATCGCCCACGTCCAGAAGCTCGCCTTCGCCCTGGCCGACAAGGACTACGAGGCCGTCGAGGTCGCCGTCCTGCCGCCCTTCACCGACCTGCGCTCCGTGCAGACCCTGGTCGACGGCGACAAGCTCAAGATCAAGTACGGCGCCCAGGACATCTCGGCGCACGACGGCGGTGCCTTCACCGGCGAGATCTCCGGCCCGATGCTGGCCAAGCTGAAGTGCTCGTACGTCGCGATCGGCCACAGCGAGCGGCGCCAGTACCACGCCGAGACCGACGAGCTGGTGAACGCCAAGGTCAAGGCCGCCTACAAGCACGGCCTGACGCCCATCCTGTGCGTCGGCGAGGAGCTGGAGATCCGCGAGGCGGGCAACCACGTCTCCCACACCCTCGCCCAGGTCGAGGGCGGTCTGAAGGACCTCCCCGCCGAGCAGGCCGAGACCGTCGTGATCGCCTACGAGCCCGTCTGGGCCATCGGCACCGGCAAGGTCTGCGGAGCCGGGGACGCCCAGGAGGTCTGCTCGGCGATCCGCGGCAAGATCGCCGAGCTGTACTCGCAGGATCTGGCCGACAAGGTCCGCATCCAGTACGGCGGCTCGGTCAAGGCGGGCAACGTCGCCGAGATCATGGCCCAGGCCGACATCGACGGCGCCCTGGTCGGCGGCGCCTCGCTGGACGCCGACGAGTTCGTCAAGATCGTGCGCTTCCGCGACCAGTGAGTATGCGGTAGCGGCGTAACGTCGTACCCTTGCGGGGTCCAGCATGTGCTGGGCCCCGCGTCGTCCGTCAGATCCGAGGAAGTTGGTCCAGCCGTGGTTATGGGGTTCTCGATCGCCCTGATCGTCTTCAGCCTGTTGCTGATGCTGCTGGTGCTGATGCACAAGGGGAAGGGCGGCGGCCTCTCCGACATGTTCGGTGGCGGCATGCAGTCCTCCGTCGGCGGCTCCTCGGTCGCCGAGCGCAACCTCGACCGGATCACCGTCGTGGTCGGTCTGGGCTGGTTCGCGTGCATTGTCGTGCTCGGCATCCTGATGAAGGTGAACAACTGACCGAGACGCAATCCGCACGGAACCTGTACGCAAGGCCCCATGTTCGGTACGCGCAGCTGAGCGCGGCCTATCATGGGGCTTGCGTCTTCGTGTGAGGGTTGTAACTCCAATCACTGGACGCGCGTTGGGCCTTACGTAGACTGAGGCGCTCGCAGCGAAGCGGAACGCCGACTCGCTTCGCGGCACCATCACGCAGGGAGTTACGACCGTGGCAAGTGGCAACGCGATCCGGGGAAGCCGGGTCGGGGCGGGGCCGATGGGCGAGGCCGAGCGCGGCGAGTCCGCGCCGCGGCTGCGCATCTCCTTCTGGTGCTCCAACGGACACGAGACCCAGCCGAGCTTCGCCAGCGACGCGCAGGTGCCCGAAACCTGGGACTGTCCCCGCTGCGGATTCCCGGCCGGCCAGGACCGGGACAACCCCCCGGACCCGCCGCGCACCGAGCCCTACAAGACGCACCTGGCGTATGTACGGGAGCGGCGCAGCGACGCGGACGGCGAGGCGATCCTCGCCGAGGCGCTCGCGAAACTGCGGGGCGAGATCTAGAAGTCGAGACC